>CAIWTI010000064.1 GCA_903915545.1 uncultured Actinomycetes bacterium
AGCTGCCGAGGCGCCTGGAGCGCTGCCCGGAGACGATGACTGGAAGCGCAAAGAGCTGACTGAACGAGCGTCGACGGGCAGAAAACCGAGAGCCGGCACGCGAAGGGCACTCGACGACATGACTGCGACGCGCGGCGCACGAACGAGGCAGGATAGAAGGAGCGGTGTGCGCGAGCCGAGCGACGAGTAGCTCGACGCCGATGCACTGGCGAAGCGGAGCCGCAACATTGTTCGTTCTCGATAGTTCCGTTGAAACTCGAAGAAAGCGCGGACCGGACCCCAAGCTCAGACGAAGTCAAACCGAGTGGACTTTCTCGCTGAGCGGCCCGCTCGCCGAGTCGTCCAGACACAAGAGAAATCGAAGCTTTCGTGGTGCCGAACGAACCCTCACACGGCGCAAACACCATTATCTAACGGCGCGCAACTTCGCACTTTGCCCGACTACTACGATCGGATTCCACGTGATGATCGCATGGAGAAGTCTCTTCGATTCAGCGTAAACACAGCTCGATTGACCAGTTCAGCTCCGAGGGTTATCCCATTTTGTGCCGGCACCTTTTTTTCACAGCGCTCGAAGCCACAAAGTTGCAATCGGCAAAACCTGCGCCGCGTGATTGAAGATAAGTTCCAGGTACTGCGCCTGCGAGGCGTCCACCACACGGTCGACCCCGTTGACATCGCTCGCGACGCCGACGACGTGACAGTCGAAGCCAGGCTCCAGAGGCCCTTCGGCGAACCGCGTGCGGCCGTTCGGGTCGCTGCCGTCAACATCGAGCGGTGTGACCGGATAGACCGCGCCGACCGCTGCGCAGCACCACGCGACCGGCCTCGGCGGGCTGCGCAGCCCGGTCGTTCTGAATTTTCCGCCGGCGCGTTTCGCTGCGTATTCGATCGACGTGGTTGCACTGATTCCTCGCCCGAACGGGCTCCGGTCGGGAGAGAGTGCTCGGAAAGGCCATTGTGGTCGCGCACCACGCCTTCTTCGTCCGACGGGCGAAAGACAAAGACGAAATTTGGCGTCGAACTGGGCTCGACCGGAACGAACTGGTCGCGCAACGCCTGTAGTAGCGCCCGCCGCGACTCGTGCCCATCGACGACCACCCGCGGCGTTTCAGCGCCTGTGGCCGCGCGCAGCTGCGCGAGGCGCGCTTCGAACGCGGGGAGCAGCGGCGGATTCCAAGCCGCGACTTCGTCGATGACGAAGCCCGCAACTCGAGAGACGGCTGCTGCTGCGACAAGCGAGCCCCGCGACTCCATGAGCTGCATCGCGAGGTTGAAAAATGCGCTGCGTTCGGAAACGACCGCGCCTCGTCCAGGAGCAAGCGCGCGATCCAGCCCGAGCGCAGCGAGGTCGACCTTGTACGGCCTTTCCGGCAGCTCGAACGGCGAGCGCAGCATGGCGGCTTCCTCCTCCCGGCGCCGTTGCTCCATCCGAGCCTGTTGGAGTTGGTCCGCACGATGCTGCAGGCGCGCCTCGAGCAAGCGAAGCTGTTGCAGCGTTTCTGAGATCTGTCGCTCCGTCGCAAGGACGGAAGGAACTCGCGAGAAGTTCACGACGAACTGTTGATGCCGCGGCTCTGCGCACGCTGACGAGCCGGAGCGCGCGCTGCGGCGCACGTCGAAGAATACAAGCGAGGGTGGTACCAGCTGCGGCGCGTTCGGAGGGTCGATGTTATTGCCGTCCAAGAGCAACTCGATCAGACGCGGCGGCAGCCTGCTCAAATCGGCGGTGCCGCTGAGGCGGCAACGCCCGATGTCAAGCACCTCGAGAGAAGGCGCGATGCGCGACGACAGGTCGAGCCTGCCTGCGAATTCGTTTGCGTGCAATCGCAGTACGCGCAGTGGCGCAGGCAGTCGCGACAGGTCGACGCGTCCACCGCAGCGATTTCCGGCAAGCTCGCAAAACGTGAGCGATGATGGTAGCGTCGTGAGGTCGACCGGCCCGGCGAGGAGGTTGTTGCTCAGATGCAGCGATCTCAAGCCCGGCGGCAGAGCTTCGCATTGCAGCGCGCCGCTCAGGCAGTTGCCCGACAGGTCGACAAACTCAAGTGTGCGCGGCAGCTTGCTTGCGTCGAAGCGCCCTGTGAGCGCGAGGCGCTGCTGCGACAGCAGCCGCGACTGCTCAGAGGCCGGCACTCCGTCGAGCCGCGACAAATCCAAGTAGAGAAGCCCCGGCGGTAGCGCCGACAGGTCGAGGCTGCCCGCGAGCGCGTGGCCGCGCAAGGACAGCACCTTGAGAGA
>CAIWTI010000065.1 GCA_903915545.1 uncultured Actinomycetes bacterium
CGCTGCTGCGGCGCCTTGGCTCCGATGAGGAGTCGACGACGCTCTCGTTTGCCGACCTCACCCTCGACACGGGCACGCGTGAGGTGACGCGTGGCGATCAGTCGCTCGAGCTTACGCGCACCGAGTTCGCACTGCTCGAGCTCTTCTTGCGCAACCCGAAGCAGGTGTTGACTCGCTCGGTGATCTTCGATCGCGTGTGGGGCTACGACTTCGGGTACGGCTCGAACAGCCTCGATGTCTACATCTCGTATCTGCGCAAGAAGACCGAGGCGGCCGGCATGTCGCGCCTCATCCACACGGTTCGGGGCGTTGGCTACGCCCTGCGCGAGAGCTAGGGCATGGCATGGCACCACACGCTGCGTTCCCGGTGTTCCGGTGAGCGCGTTCGCCGGTCATGGCCCGCATCCGTTGCGCACCCGCGCAGCGCGACGACGCGTACGACAAACCACTAGGGTCAGCAGCATGAGTCTGCGCGGGCGGTTTGTCCTAGTTGCGGCTGCTGCTGTTGCGGCTGCTGTCGCGATCGCGTCAGTTGTCGTCTATTTCATCGTGCAGAGCGAGTTGCGCGGGCAGGTCGACCGCAGCTTGCAGGCGCAGGCGCGCCAGATCGTGTCGCTTCCGGGCCTTGGCTTTGCGACGCCGATCGGCAACAAGAAGTACGCGCTGCATACGCGCGGGTTGCCGTTTGGGAGCTACTTCCAGCTCGTTGATGCGGGCGGCTCGCTGTATCTCCCGGAGCAGTTCGACACCGTTGCGCCGCAGCTTCCTGGCACGGCCGAGGCGCAGAAGGTGGCCGAGAACACGAAGCCTGCGTTCTTCTCGGACACGCATGTTCAGGGCAAGCATGTGCGTGTCTTGACGACGCGGGCGACGCCATATCCCTATGCGATTCAGATCGCGGTGCCGCTCTCGGACGTCGACCATGAGCTTGGGAAGATCGAGCTGTGGCTGCTGCTTGTTGCGATCGGCGGCGTTGGCGCGGCATCGGTCGCCGGCTTTTTGGTGGCACGCGCGGCGCTCCGCCCGATCCGCAAGCTCTCCGACACGGCCGAGAACGTGCGACTGACTCGCGACCTCACCCAGCGGATCGACGTGCACGGCAACGACGAGCTGTCGAGCCTCGCCTCGACCTTCAACGCGATGCTTGAGTCGCTCGACGATGCGGTGCAGCGCCAGCGCCAGCTCGTCCAGGACGCGTCGCACGAGTTGCGCACGCCTCTCACCAGCCTGCGTACGAACATCGAGGTGCTCGCGATGGGCGATGGTCTGCCCGCCGAGGATCGCGAGCAGCTGCTGAAGGATGTTGTCGCCCAGCTCACCGAGATGACGGCGCTGATTGGCGAGCTCACCGACCTCGCCCGCGGCGAGGGCCAGGAGACGGTGCTTGAGGAGGTGCGGATCGACCTGCTTGTTGGTGAGGCGATCGAGCGCACCCGCCGCAACCACCCCGACGTGCCGATCGACGCCGAGCATTAGCCGGTTGCGACCGTGGGGTCGCCCGCGAACCTCGAGCGTGCGATCGGCAACCTGCTCGACAACGCCGCCAAGTGGAGCCCTGCAGGTGCCTCGATCGAGGTCGTGCTTACGGGCGGCGTGTTGACGGTGCGCGATCACGGCCCCGGCATTCCCGACGCCGACCTGCCCTACATCTTCGACCGCTTCTATCGCGCAACCTCAGCACGCTCAATGCCGGGCTCGGGCCTTGGCCTCGCGATCGTCCGACAGGTGGCGGAGAGCCACGGTGGCTCGATCAGCGTCGAACGACCTGACGGCGGAGGCACCCTAATGCGACTTACGCTCCCCGCGCGTCCGCTCGCAGCGGCTGGCGAAAGCTAATTAGAAATCCGAACGGCGTTGCCCGGGCGACGAACCTTATTCGAGTGAACGAAGGATGAGCTCTCTCCTGATCGTCTCTCGCTTGTGCGAATAGTGCCGCCGATCCTGGAACGAGGTGTCCCTGAAGGCGCCTTTGAGGATACGGGAGTATTGGCTTGTTTTTAGCTGTTGTATTTTGCGGCATTGTATCCCCCACAAGCCGCGAGAGATAAGACCACGGATGGTCTAGGAATGTGTCCTTTTCCTTCAATATCTTCGTAGACGAGACGCCAATTGCCGTCAGCACGCAAATGGAACCAGACAGGCGCCCCGGTATCCGGTAGCTCGGCCGCCGCCGATGCCCATCTCGCGTCTAGTCGCGACACGCAAAAACTTGCGAGCTTGGCAAATCGCCGTACGTTGGCCACAAGCGGGCTTGATCCGAACGCCTTCCGCAGCGCCACCGATTCGGCCAGCGTGGCGCGCCTCGCATGAAGCGCGACCCAGGGCGGGCACGTAATCGAGGGCGAAAACTCGTGGACGATCGCGGCAGGAGCAAAGGCGCATGCTCCGTCGGGCTTCTGCGTTGAGGTTCGGCCATACAAGATATGCCATGAGTCTCCTCGTCTGACAAGAAGATCGACCAGGGCCGCACTCGCGTCACCGTACGTCCATTCAACGTTCGCGTAACGTGAATCGCGCATCGAGATTGTGACGTGTTGCATGCGAGCCTGCGGGCCTTGAGCAATTGCGAGAGCCTGCGCCAGGGCGTCATACTCTGTTGGTGTTGGTGCTCGGAATGCCCTGCCCTTGGCACATGCAGTCGATATGGCGAGCATCCCAATTGCCACGGCAAGGAATACGGTAGGAAGTGGCGTCTTCTGCATATATCAGCCCTGAATTATGCGACGTGCCTGAGAGAAGTTGATCGCGTAATACCCACTCAGACTCGAGATCTTGACAACATCGCCTGTGTGTGGAGCGTGAATAAACGTCCCGTTGCCGATATAGATCCCAACGTGTGAGTCGTTAGCGAAAAAGAGAAGATCGCCTTTCTTTAGAGCAGAAAAATCATTGTAGCCAAAGTCGACGGATGATGCTCTGACGCGATTCCCCAATTCGTCCTGGCTATACGTCGATCCAGGAGCAGACAAGCCAGCCTGTGCGTACGCGTACTCTACGAGTCCGGAGCAGTCGAACCCCAACGTGTGCGTACCATCTCCGTTGTTGTCCCTTATCCCGAAACTTGGGCCAGAAGCCCCACCGCCACCCCATGAATACTTGGTCCCAAGCTGGCTTCGAGCAGCACGCACGACGGCGTTCCGCCGTTGAGCTGGAGTCTTGGCCTTAGTGCCGTCAAGGTCATAACAGTTGATCGGGTCCTGGTTCACGTAGTCGTAGTTGTTGGCTGAGCCGCCGTCGACGGGGTCGACTGCGAGGAAGCGTCCTGTATTCGGATCGTAGGGTCGTGCGCCCATGAGGACGAGGCTGGTGGTGGTGGTGGTGGTGTCGTATTGCTTGTTGTGCGAGCCGACGATGGCATGAATCGTCGCGTTACTTGCGACAGTGGATTGCGGTGCGCCCCACGGGGCGTAGCTCTGTGTTGAGACAGTCGAACCCCCAGAGTCGGCGGTGGCTACCTGACTCCCATGACCGGCAAAATAGTTGTACGTGACCGTGCTTGCGCCCGTCGGCGGCCCGTTGAATGACGCGAGGTCGCCTGTTGGGCCGGCGTCGTAGCTCGTCGTGATGTCGCCGGAGGCGTTCGTCTCGAACATCCCGCCGAGCAAATAGTTAGTCACGCCCGTCGGGCTCGAGCAGTTCGACGAACTCGTCTCATAAGCCCTCGAGAGAAGCGATGCATCCGGCCCGTACGTGTAACAGGCCGAGTTGCCGCCGACTTTCGCCGCCTGGAGCCGGCCCGAACCGTCCCACGCCCCACTATTCAGTTGGGAACAACTCGGCCACCGGAGCGAAGTCGCGCTTCTTGCTCTATCAAGGAAGCCTAAGGTTGTACGTGTTGGGTGGAGAATTACCAGCACCGGCTACTAACGTCCCTCGCGCGCCTGCATATTTGCCAGTCCCGCCCGTTACCAGGATCGAGCCGACGAGATTTCCTGCACTGACATGACCGTGTCCGGCGAAAAAGAGCTTTCCTCCCGGCAACGTGCTAGTGCCGATCATCGTCCACGTCGTGGCCGTAGTGAACCGGAGAGTTTGAGAATCGCGTCCGACGACTGCGCCTGCGTTGTCACCAAACTGCTCCGTAAGATTGATGAGCTTGTCTTTGACGATGTAGAAATCGCCCTTACTCAGCCCTTTGGGAAGCTGGTCATGGTGGCTGCCGGAAACCGAGACCGACTTAACTTTGATGACGACAACGGTGCTGGCAAAGCCATTTGAGACGAAAACCGCGACCCACAATGCCCCAAAAATAGTTGTCCAAAGCCGTCGTAATTCGCCGTTCGGTTCATTGCAGATCGAACTTCTCACGTCTCGAGCGGAAGTGCCGTTACGACCGGACGATATGACTGGATGTCTTCGACAAGCCACCGAGTGAGGCCTCCTTCGTCGGAAGGTCGGACAGAAACTTGCCCTATGCAGGCGGCCACTGCTGCGTGTGGTCATAACTGGACTTGCACGGGACAGCTTCTGAGACACGCACGACTAGTCCTCGAACCTGTTTGGTCAGAACGATCGGCAGACAGCCGATGCGCGTGCCGGTGACATCAACAACCAACAACGGATTTGGGACACCTCGAACAGATACTGCTAAAGACGCCATCACTCGTTCTTGGCTTCACAGTGTCCTTTTCCGGAAAGTCGTCGCGACACGACTCTTGAGCGCATCGCCAGATAAAGACTGTTCGCGATGTGTCGTTAACAATCTCCACATGGCCGACATCGCTGTATTCGGCTTTACAGCCTGCGAGAACGAGCATCGCAAGCAGCGAAACGAGAGTTGAATTGCGCCGCACTACTTACCCCATGACCAATCTCGATGAATACTTCCGTCTCCGTTCTTTCGCATCCCCGGCAGATAGGTGATTGCGAATTGTGGATTCCAGAACTGCGTCACCACATTTGGAAGTACGGAATCGCGCCTTGCGTCGTCGTACATTGACTTGCCTCGCATCTTATTGATCAGCTCATCTCCCGCGAGCCCGACCCCCTCGCTGCCAATGAGTCCAGCGCGAACCGGAAGAGGCA
>CAIWTI010000066.1 GCA_903915545.1 uncultured Actinomycetes bacterium
CCGCCGTACTTCTGAACGATGATTGCCATTGCCCTTAACGCTAGCGGCGCCGCGCGTACAAGCTCAGACCAGCGTACGGATATGCGTTCAAGGCCCAGAGCGTGGCGGGGAGCTTGCCAACACGAAGCAGCTTCCCAGCGATGTTTCGCTCGGCGAGTTTGGCGGAGCCCTCGGCGTATTCAAGGCGCACGGGACGTAGGCCCGCGCGCGTGAAGGCCGTTAGGTACGTCCACATGGTGTGGACGTGTTCGTTGATCCCCAGTTCCTTCTCGTGCTCCTGATCGGGGTTCTCGCCCGAACGGTAGGGAGCGCGTGTGCCTTCGTTGAGGCCGGCGACGATGCCGCCGCGCCGCGTGACGCGCGCAAGTTCGGAGACCATCGCGCGCAGGTCGATCGCGTGGTGCAGGGTCGCGACACAGAACGCGAGGTCGAACGACCCGTTGACGAACGGCAGCCGCTCGCCGTCAGCCTGCACGCGCAGGTAGGGGCCGACCTTCTGCTCGAAGTACGCGCCGCGCCCGAGCCCGATCACTGGATCGACGACGAGGTCGGCTGCCACGTACTCGCAGTCGAGCGGGATCAGGCGTTGCGAAGCCCAGCTCTTTGCCGCCCCGATCTCGAGTATCCGCATGCCGGGTTTGACGTAGTGCGCAAGCAACGTGTCGAAGCCGTGCTGGGTCGCGCCCCACGCGCGGTCGTCCCACCCCATGTCGCGGTTGAGGTAGGGGAGCGCGTCGTCGATGCGGTCGTCGGTGCCGTACCAACCCTGTTCCTTCGCCAGTTCTGGCCAGGCGGCGAGCTCGCGCAACTTGGCGTCGATCCCTGGCGCCGTACGGTCGAGGAGGCGGGGAATGCCGTCGAGCGTCTCGTACGAAACGCCGCAGCTCGCGCAGGTTCCCTCGGGGGTGAGGGGCACGCGGCAGGCGGGGCAACAGACAAATGGGGGGAGGGCCACGACGAGACGATATCCGGGGGTCGGGAGTTTCCCGCAGGGAGGATCAGCGCCGCCGCCGATGGCGCGTCGACTCGTCCACGGAAAGATGCATTCATCGTCTGAAGAGGAGGTAACGGAGATGGGAACCATCTGGACACTGGTAACCGCGAGCTTCGTCCTCGTTGTGCTGGGAACCGTGGGCTTGGGCGTCGTGAAGATGTTCGGCTACGGGCCGCACCGGCACTAACTCAGACGAGATCTCGTCTCTCCCCATCGCGCGGCCGCCTCAACGGGCGGCCGCGCCCCCTTTAAGGTTGGAATAGATCCAAATCAATGGAAAGACGAGAAAGATTCATTTGCGCACTATGCATAGACGATCTACTCTGCTTTCAGAGCAACTGATCGAGTCTTACCGAGAGACTTGGGCAGGAGGAATAGCACCTCATGAACACCTTGTTTACAGCACTGACGATCTGCTTTGTCGCCGGATTTATCGCGGCTGTCGGCGTGGGCATCGCTGGCATGTTCGGTTTCACCGAGCCGTCGCGCTAGATCCCCTTCCCTCTGCGGGGCGTATGCGGCAGGATCGGGGTTACATGGCCATCCCAGACCCCGATCCTGCCACTCCTCTTCGCGTCTACCTCGCGGGCCCGCTCTTTTCGGAAGGCGAACGTGCGTGGCTCGATGTCGTCGCTGCACGCCTGCGTGCTGCAGGGCATGTCTGCTTCGTGCCGCACGAGGAGACTGCTGGACTGACGGAGTTCACGAGCCGTTCGATCTATACCCTCGACGGCGACGGGCTGCGATCGGCGAACGTGCTCGTCGCCTGGCTCGACGGCATAGGCGTCGACGATGGAACAGCGTGCGAGATCGGCATCTTCGCCGAACTCGTGCGAAGCGGTGGCGATCAGTACCGCGGAATCGTTGGGATCGTCACTGACCTTCGTCTTCAGCGCCGTCGCGGTGTTGTTCCCGGGGACGGTCTCAACCTGTTTGTCGCCGGTGCGATCGAAGCGTCGGGAGCGATCTGCTGGTCGCTCGACGAGGCGGTTGCCGCGGTCGCTGCGCTCGCGGCTCCCTGATGAGAAACCGCGGGGCGGACGGCGTCATGCCGCCCACCCCGCGTGATGAATCCTCAGCGGATCAATAGACCTCGACGGCTCCGCTCGAACTGCTGCTCGGAGCCGGCGTTGAGCCCGAGCCTCCGGACGAGTTCGGAACGGCATGCGGCGGGAGCGTCTTCACGACCGCGCCAGCAGGCGAGAGGGCGTACCACGCGTCGCCCGTGCCCTGACCATTGGCGTCGCCTGCTTTCGCATCGCCCTTGTAGCGATACAAGGCATGACCGCCATAGGTCACCTGCAGGGTGCCATCAGGACGCTTGACCGTGCCAACCTTCGTCGCCTTGATGCCCGCGCCACCGACGGGCGTCGCCCCGGCCTTCACCAGGACGGGCGGCCATGCCTTGACGCACGCGCCCGTGCAGGCGATCTTCCCTGCCTTGTCGGCCGCGTAGCTGTAGAGCGTCAGACCGTCTCCCGAAACGACGAGCGTCCCGACCCCGGTGACTTTCGCAGTGGTGAGCGTAGGCGCGGACGCAGCCTGCGCCCCAACAGCCCCGATCGTCGCAGCAATCGCGAGGACTGTCGCGATCCGCATTGCTTGCCGTACTGCCATCAACATTGTCTCCTTCCCCATCAGGACAGGTAATACCCAGAAGGACTACGGTGTTTGTGCCCTCAACGGTTTCATCGGGCCGAGAATTTCGCTCGGTCGAGTGACAGTGTGATCAGGCGGGAGAGAGGGCGAGGCGGTGGTCGTAGGCATGAAGCTCGCGGCCATGGTCGCGTAGCCAGTCGACATCGTTCCGCCAGGCAGGGCGGTGTTCGTCAAGCAGCGCCCAGAACCGGTGCGAGTGATTGAGCTCCTTAAGGTGCAGAAGTTCATGGCAGACGACGTAGTCAAGGATCGGTCGTGGGGCGACGACGAGCCGCCACGAAAACGAGAGCGTCCCGGTGGTCGAGCACGAACCCCACCTGGTCTTTTGGTCGCGGATAGCGACCCGGGCGTACCGCAGACCGAGACGGTTGGCTTCGGCTGCGGTCGCATCCTCAATCTCGAGGCGCGCCTGCTCGCGGTACCACCGGTCGAGAGCAGCTTCGCGGCTTGCAGGGTCGCCGGAGATCACCACGGTGTCTTCCTGGAGCTGGATCGCCGGCCGTCCGTGCGTCCTGCCCAACGTCACGGGTCGAGCGATCCCGCCAAGCCAG
>CAIWTI010000067.1 GCA_903915545.1 uncultured Actinomycetes bacterium
CGATGATCACCGCCTACGATGCGCCCGGCGCGCTGCTTGCCGATGAGGCTGGCGTCGAGCTGATCCTCGTCGGCGACTCCGCAGCGATGGTGATGCTCGGCCACGAGTCGACCATTCCCGTAACCGTCGACGACATGATCTTCCTCACCCGCTCGGTGACGCGCGCCGCGCGGCGCCCGCTCGTGATCGCCGACATGCCGTTTGGGAGCTACGAGGTCTCCGACGAGCAGGCGGTAACGAACGCCATTCGCATGCTCAAGGAGGGCGGCGCCGACATGGTGAAGCTCGAGGGTGCAGGACGGATGGTCTCTCGCATCGAGGCGATCGCCGATTCGAACATTGGCGTCATCGGCCACATCGGACTCACGCCGCAGTCGGCGATCAAGCTGGGTGGCTTCCGCGCCCAGGGGCGTACCGCCAAGGCCGCGCTGCGCCTACTCGATGAGGCACTCGCGCTTGAGGCAGCGGGTGCTTCGGCGATCGTCCTTGAGGCCGTCCCGGCCCAGGTCGCAACACTGATCTCGGAAGCACTTGAAATCCCAACCATCGGCATCGGGGCGGGAGTGGGAACCGACGGGCAGGTGCTCGTCTGGCACGACCTCCTTGGGCTCTATGCCGGCCCGGCACCGCGCTTCGTCAAGCGGTACGCGGATATTGCGGGCGAGATTGGCGACGCGCTCGACCAATACGTCAACGATGTGCGTACAGGCGCGTTCCCCGAAGAGCAGCACACCTACGCGATTCCAGCCGAGGAACTCGCCGAGCTCGAGACGGGCCTCGCCGACCGCCGCGGGCGTCGCTAGGCGCCGACGAGCGCGAGGCCGACGGCAAGGGCCGTCGCGAGCAGGACAGCGGAGCCGAGCGCCCACACGGATCGGCCCCACGTCCAGCCGTGGATCGTTCGAATACCGAGCAGCACGAGTCCAAGCGCCCACGCAGCACAGCCGAGTTCAACGACCCCGAAAGCAATGCCGCCCGCGCCAGAGTCGGCACCCCCGGTTTTGAGGCTGGCTGACCGATATGCGGCCAGCCGCAGCAGTTCGACCACGAGCGACGCGGCGATCGGAACGGCTGCAAACGCAAGGATCTGGCGATTCCGGCGAAACGACCCCGTTGAGCCGAGCGAGCGAACCGCCCAATGGAGGATCGCTCCCCCCGCCCAGTAGACGACCAGCCCGTAGAGCGCCCCGGCGAGGTAGATCAGGATCATCGCGTTGATCCAGTCGACGTCGGGGTTGTCCATCACCCGTTCCATCGGTCTCGTCCAAACGATGCCGGCGATGCCCGCGAGGACGGTGATCGCGAGGATCGGTTCGCTTCGGTCAGCGACGCTCGTGTCAGAGGTGTCACGCAGTGCGACAAACACGGCTCGAGGGGCGGCAAGGACGAGCAGTGTGCGGAGCCACCATTCCTTCATGGGCACAAGGGTAGACGCGGGCCGCGCCACCCCGACCGGGTCACCTACCCTGGTCGCTGATGGACGAGATCGACGACGCGGAGGTCTTCGAAGAGCTTGTGCGCGAAGCGTTCGCCTCGATTCCGCCTGAACTGCACGCGCTGATGGAGAACGTCGAGGTCGTTGTAGAAGACGAGCCTCCGGCGGGCCAACCGCTGCTCGGCCTCTACCAGGGCGTGCCACTCACGCGTCGCGGCGCGCACTACGGCGCGGTGCTGCCCGACAAGATCACGATCTTCCGTGGGCCGCTTGAACGAACGTACGGGCCTGATCTCGAACGGCTCCGCGCCCAGGTACGGAGGACGGTGCTGCATGAGGTCGCACACCATTTCGGGATCAGCGACGAACGGCTCGTCGAGATCGATCGGTACTGACGCGTCAGCTAGCGCTTCGAGACGTACGCGAACGGGTGGTAGAACGCGTCGAGGCCGCGGGTGCGGTCGACGAGCACTTCGTGTGCTTCGCCTGTGTTGATGTCGTTCACGGTGAGCCGAAGCTCATCGGAAGCCTGATTCCACAGCAGGCGCACGTTCAAGCCGTTCGAGTTGCGCTCGGCAAGCTCGATCACTGCGGTCTCTTTCTCGATGACAGGTGTCTCAGTCACTCCCTCATAACAGCACATCGACCGGAGGCTGCGGCGTCTTAGCCGTACGAATCTCGTATGGGTGTGATCGAGCGGTGTAAAGCGGCTAGCCGCCGACGGTGACCAGTTCGCCGTTTTGGCACTGGTACACCATCTGCCCGATGTCGAGCATCTTCTGCGCGATCGGCGGCTGCTTGTCGGTGCAGATCGTGTTGTGACGTTGCGCGAACGCCACAGCCATACCGCCGACAAACAGCACGAGTGCGACCGCAACAAGCCCCCACGACACGCGCTTGCGCTGTGCGCGAGGCATCGACGGAATGTCGATCGGGTGCGGCCGTACGAAATCTTTGATGTCAGGCATCGCGTGTCAGCCTACGCGGCGGCCGTACTCCGGCGCTCTAGAAGCGGCGCCAGGAACGTGCCGGTGTGGGAGCCAGGGGTCGCGGCGATCGTCTCGGGTGTTCCGACGGCGATGATCTCGCCACCGCCCTCGCCACCTTCAGGGCCGAGGTCGACGAGCCAGTCGGCCTGCTTGATCACGTCGAGGTTGTGCTCGATCACGAGCACGGTGTTGCCTGTATCGACGAGCCGCTGGAGCACCTCCAGGAGCTTCTCGATATCGGCGAAATGAAGGCCGGTTGTCGGTTCGTCAAGGATGTAGAGCGTCCGGCCTGTGGCGACCTTGCAGAGCTCGGCGGCGAGCTTGACCCGCTGCGCCTCGCCTCCCGAAAGAGTGGTTGCAGGCTGCCCGAGGCGCATGTAGTCAAGGCCGACGTCATGCAGCGTCTGCAGGCGACGGCGAAGCTTTGGAATCTTTGCGAAGAACGTCAGCGCTTCCTCGACCGACATGTCGAGGATGTCGGCGATCGTCTTGCCCTTGAAGCGCACCTCGAGCGTCTCGCGGTTGTAGCGGCGTCCCTTGCAGGTTTCGCAGGGAACGTAGACGTCGGGCAGGAAGTGCATCTCGATCTTGATCTGCCCGTCGCCCTTGCAGGTTTCGCAACGCCCGCCCTTGACGTTGAACGAGAAGCGGCCGGGCTTGTAGCCCCGCACCTTCGCGTCGGGCGTCAGCGAGTAGAGCTCGCGGACGTGGGTGAAGAGGTCGGTGTAGGTCGCGGGATTTGACCGCGGCGTACGCCCGATGGGGCGCTGATCGATCTCGATCACCTTGTCGAACGCGTCGATGCCCTCGACCGAGTCGTGCTCGCCCGGCTTCACGCGAACCTTCGACAGGCTGTTGGCGAGCGACTTGTAGACGATCTCGTTGACGAGCGTCGACTTGCCCGAGCCCGAGACGCCAGTGACGGCGATGAACCGCCCCACAGGAAACTCGACGTCGATGCCCTTGAGGTTGTGCTCGCGCGCGCCGCGCACGGTGAAGGCGCCGCGGTCTTCGGAGCGACGCTCGGGAATCGCGATACCGCGCTTGCCCGAGAGAAACTGGCCAGTCACCGACTTCGGGTTGCGTTCGACCTTTGCTGCCGTTCCCTCAGCCACGACATGCCCACCGTGCACTCCGGCGCCCGGCCCCATATCGACGAGCCAGTCGGAGCTGCGCATCATCTGCTCGTCGTGCTCGACCACGACAACCGTGTTGCCGAGGTTGCGGAGGCGCTCGAGCGTTCCGATCAGCTTGTCGTTATCGCGCTGGTGGAGCCCAATCGACGGCTCGTCGAGGATGTAGAGGACACCGACGAGCTGCGAACCGATCTGCGTGGCGAGACGGAGACGCTGTGCTTCGCCGCCCGAGAGCGTGGCCGACGCACGATCGAGCGCGAGGTACCCGACCCCGACGTTGTCGAGAAACGTCAGCCGCTCGCGGATCTCTTTGACGATCCGGACACCGATCAGCTCCTCCGTCTCGGTCAGCGACAGGCCGTTCAAGAATTCGAGCGCCCGTGTAACCGAGAGCTCCGTGAACTGGTGGATGTTGCGATCGCCAACCGTGACTGCCAACACCTCAGGCTTGAGCCGCGCACCCTTGCACTCGGGGCACGGCCGGAACGACATGTACTCCTCGATCCGCTCGCGCTGGGAGGAGCTGTCGGTGTCGCGATAGCGCCGCTCGAGCGACGGGATCAGACCCTCAAACGTGGTGGTGTACGCGCGCCTGCGACCCATGCGGTTGCGGTACGTGACATAAAGCTTCTCGTTGCCGGTGCCCCGCAAGAAATAGTTCTGTTGCTCGGCTGGCAGCTGCTCCCACGGCGTGTCCATATCGACCTCGTACCGCTCGGCGATCGCCTGGATAACCGACTCATAGAACCCAGCGCCACCGACCGACCACGGGACGAGCGCGCCGTCGTTGAGCGAAAGGCTCGGCTCGGGGACGAGCAGCTCTGGGTCGATCTCCTGCTGCGAGCCAAGACCGGTGCAGCGCGGGCACGCGCCGTGCGGTGAGTTGAACGAGAAGATCCGCGGCTGCAGCTCGGGCAGCGAGACACCGTGATCAGGACAGGCGAAGCGCTCGGAGTACGTCATGCTCTCGCCCGTATCGACGAGGTCGATCGTCACGAGCCCTTCGGAGAGTGCCGCGGCCGATTCGACCGACTGCGAGAGTCGCTGGCGCAGGTCTTCCTTCATCACGAGCCGGTCGACGACGACGTCAACCGAGTGCTTGAACTTCTTGTCGAGCGTCGGCACGGCATCGAGCTCGTAC
>CAIWTI010000068.1 GCA_903915545.1 uncultured Actinomycetes bacterium
CCGCGGCCAACCGGACGCTCGCTCTGCAGGAGACGCGCGGGAATCGCGAGCACCAGGGCGGCCGAAATCGCGAACGTCACGGCATTCAGGCTGTAGGCGAGATGCGGCCCGGATGCCGCGACGATGGCACCGCCAATGAGCGGGCCTGCCGCAGTGGCCGACCATTCGACGAACTGCAGCAGCCCGTTTGCCTCTTCAAGTTCGTCACCGGCAACGAGATTGGGGAGTCCAGCCAGCACCGCTGGCCGAAAGAACGCATTGCCAACACCGGCGATCGCCGCGAGCGCAACGATGCCCGCTGCCGACCCGACGAACGGCAGTGCGGCGAAAACGACGAGGCGCCCGGCGTCGGAAACGACCATCAAGCCCTTCCGTGACAGGCGGTCGACGAGGCTTCCAAGCAGCAAGCCGACGAACACCGACGGCAGGACAGCAGCCACGAGGAGCACTGCGACCCAGAGTCCCGAGTGCGTCCGATCGTAGATATCGACCTGCAGGGCGATCACCGCGAGCCAGTTACCAAGCGCGGATGCGAGCGTGGCAACGAAGAGCAGCCGGAAGCGGCTGTTGCGGAGCAGCGCGAGGCGGCCGAGCGATCGTCGGAGCGTCATCGCCCGAACCCTACGGGACGCGCTGACAGAAGGCACGATGTCTTTTTCGGACAATCCCCCCGAACGGGTAGTTGACAGTGGTTTCAGACCCCGTTACCAAGCAGCTATGGCCTGGATGACCTACACCCCAGACGGCCGCCAGCTCGATATCGAGGTGGCCGGCGGTACGTGGACGGCGACCTGCGACGGGGTGACGGGCGAGGCCACGAGCGCAGCGGAGGCGATCGCCGCCGCGATCATCGACGACACGCCGGCGATCGGCCGCAACGACTTTGGGCTGCGCGTGTGGATCGAGACGCAGGCGACGCGGCTCGAGACCGAAGCTGCGCTCTAGGCGCGACCGGCTTCTAGGCGCCGGCGAGGGCGCCAGGAAGGGCAGCTGCGAAGAAGTCGAGCTCTTCGGGCGTCCCAACCGACACGCGGATCGCCGTGTGCGAGCCGAAGCCACCGAGCGGGCGCACGATCACACCGGCTCGAAGTAGTCGCTCGTACAAACCGGCCGCGTCGTTGCCAACGTCGACGTAGAGGAAGTTGCCAAGCGCGCCTGCTTGCGGAACGAGGCTGTGCGCGCGCACGATCTCGTTGAGGCGCGTCATCCCGGCGGCGTTCACGGCGCGTCGTCGTGCGAGCTCGGCGTCATCGCCCAGGCTCGCGATTGCGGCGAGCTGCGCCGTTGTTGTGATGTCGAACGGACGGCGAACCTTTGCCATCGCTGCGATCACGTCGGCCGGGCCAACTGCGTAACCCACGCGCAGGCCTGCGAGGCCGTAGATCTTCGAGAACGTGCGTAGGACGACAACCTGGTGGCCAGGCTTGAGGTACTCCTCAACGGCGTCGCCGTAGTCGGCGTCGTCGATGTACTCGAAGTACGCCTGGTCGACGACGGCAAGAACGTGGCTCGGGAGCGCTGCGAAGAACCGGTCGAGCTCGGCCCGTGTCGATGCCGTGCCCGTCGGGTTGTTCGGCTGGCAGACGTAGACGATCTTCGTCTTCGGCGTGACGGCTGCGAGCAGGCCGTCGAGGTCGTAGCGTCCGTCGATCAGTGGCACCGTGACAGCGACCGCGCCAAGCTTGCGCGCGTAGATCACATAGCTCGGAAACGACGGCCACCCGCAGACGATCTCGTCGCCCGGATCGAGCAGCGCCTGGCTGAGCATGTCGATGCATCCATCGGCGCCGGAGCCGGCCACCACCTGGGTGAAGTCGACGCTGTGGCGGTCTGCAAGTGCAGCGTGCAGGCGGAACGTGCCGCCGTCGGGATAGCGGTTGAGGTCGTTCGCAACGTTCGCCATCACCTCAAGCGCAGCCGGGAACGGCCCAAACGGCCCTTCGTTCGACGCGAGCTTCACCACGCGGTCGAGGCCGAGTTCGCGTTGCACGTCTTCGACCGGCTTCCCCGACACGTACGGAGTGAGCTCTGCGACGGCCGGACGGATGAGTGGGTTGCTCTCCACGGACTCAACCCTACCCAGGCACGTCACGTACCGGCCTCCACTGCGTACGCTTTGGCCATGACGCGCCTCGGCCTCTTCCCGCTGCCGCTTGTGCTTGTACCCACCGAACGGCTCCCGCTGCACATCTTTGAGCCGCGCTACAAGGAGCTGATCGGTGAGTGCATGGAGAACGACGCCGAGTTCGGCATCGTGCTCGCGACCGAACGGGGTGAAGCGCACGACATTGGTACGCGTGCGACCGTTGTCGAGGTGCTGATCGAGCATCCCGACGGGAGCATGGACATCGTCGTTGAGGGTGGCGAGCGGTTTCACCTGCTTGAGACCCACCACGACCGGGCGTTCCTGAGCGCGACGGTCGAGGACGTCGTCGACGTTGAAGACGAGCCCGAAGATCTCGATGTGGGTCGTGTGCTCGCCCTGTACGACCGTCTGCTTGAAGCGGCGGGCGAGGAAGAGGAAGCCGAACCGCTCGATGGCGGAACGGGATTGCTCGACTGGGAGATCGCTGCCCGGGCCGACTTGCCGCCGCCAGCGAAGCAGGAGCTGCTCGAGCTGACCTCGCCGCGCCGGCGCTATGCCGTGTTGGCGGAACGGCTCGAGTCGGCGATTGGTGCTGCGGGGCTGCGCAAGCGTGTGGCGGATCGGGCGGCTCATAACGGCCGCGTCGTTCCGCACGACGAGCTCTAGAGCAGCTTCGCCATCAGGATCGCGTCGGCGTAATCGCCGTCGGGCGTGCGGTAGTGGCGGTGGCGACGCCCCTCTTCGACGTAGCCGAGCTTTGCGTAGAGCGCGATTGCCGGCTCGTTGTGCGGAAAGACGTGGAGCTCGAGCTTCGAGACACCGGCCGATTCGGCCCACTGTTCGGCAACGCCCATGAGCAGTGTTCCGACGCCCTGCTGCCTGTGCGACGCGACGACCATCAGGCCGA
>CAIWTI010000069.1 GCA_903915545.1 uncultured Actinomycetes bacterium
AGCCGTCGTAGGCGGCAACGGCCTGCGTCCGGTCGGCGCCGATCATCCACACGGAGCCTGACGTGATCAGCGAGCCGACGAAGCCGATTGTCGAAGCCACAAGCAGCGGATGGGCCGCGCTACCGAACGCGCCATGGTAGGTCGCGTTCACCGCATCGAGGAAACCGCCGAGGCCAGTGATCGCCGTCGCCGGCAGGACGAGGATGATCCCGAAGACCGGCACGCAGTAGAGGAACACCCCAACGATGCCGCTGCGGAGGATCGAGACAGGGACGTCCCTCTGAGGATCGTCCATCTCCTCCGCCGCACCGGACTGCAACTCGAAGCCGACGTAATTGAAGAGGATCACCGGCACGAGCGCGAGCAGGACGCTGCGACTTGGTGAGAGATCCGAGGCTGCGAAACCGTGGACACCATGACGAATGCCGTAGATGACGACCGCGAGGGTGAAGAAGCCGAGGACGAACACGCGCAACATCGCACCAATGTTCGGGATCCACTTGCCCTTGCTCAGGGAGATGATCGCGACCATGATCGAGAACCAGACGAAGATCAGTTTGAACACGTAGTCGCCGACTGTCCCCTCGCCGATCTTGAAGACCTGGCCGCTCCAGGCGTCGGTGGCAATGAATGCGAGCGAGCCGCCGACCCAAATCGGGTTGGTCGCCCAGTAGAGGATCGCGCCAACGCCGCCAGCAAAGCGACCCCACGCAAGCTTTGTCCACTCGTACGGGCCACCCTCCTGGGTGAACGTCGAGCCGAGTTCGGCCATCACGAGCATGTACGGGTAGACGAAGAGGACGGCGAGGGCGGCGAGCCAGAAGAAGCCCTGCGGGCCGTTCGACGCAACGCTGCCAAGGGTGTCGAGACCGACAAATGCGCACAGCGTGAACCCGACCATGTCGAGCCGTCGCAGTGACTTAACGAGCTTGCTCTTCTCCTCGAGCGCAAAGCTCGTGGTCACTTCCTGCGGCATCGACACAGTTGTCACGGCTGCCCTAACCCCCTGTGATGAGTTTCCACGCCTCAGGGAGCACATCCCCGAGGACGCCCACGATTTCGTCCATTTCCTTCTCCCCGGCAATCAACGGCGGGCACACCTGAACTACTGGGTCGCCGCGATCATCGGCCCGACAGATCAAGCCACGCTTAAACAGCGCGCCGGAAAGATAGCCGCGCAGCAGACGTTCGCTCTCCTCATCGTTAAATGTGGTTCGCGTCTCTTTGTCTTTGACGAGCTCGATGACGTAAAAGAACCCTGTTCCGCGCACGTCGCCGGCGATCGGAAGGTCGAGCAGCGTCTCGAGTTTCGCGCGGAAGAGCCCTTCGTTTTCGGCGACATGCTCGATGATCTTCTCGCGCTTCAGGATCTCGATGTTCTTCAGCGCGACCGCTGCACCCACGGGGTGCCCGCCGAATGTCGTGCCGTGCGTGAACATCGCCGTGCCGTCGAGGAACGGCTCCATCAGGTGATCGGCGGCGATGACAGCCGCCATCGGCGCGTAGGCAGACGAGATGCCTTTGGCCGCCGCGATGAAGTCGGGCTTGATGTCGTACTTCTCCGAGCCAAACCATGCGCCGACGCGTCCGAAGCCGCAGATCACCTCGTCGGCTGCGAGCAGCACGCCGTAGGTGTCGCAGATCTCGCGGACACCTTTGAAGTATCCGGCGGGTGGCGTGAACGCACCGCCACCGTTCTGCACCGGCTCCATGAAGACGACCGCAACCGTCTGCGGTCCGGCGCTGATGATGGCGCTTTCCAGCTCGTCCAGCAGCATCTGCGTGAACTCGGCCTCGGTCTCGTGGCGCGGCCGATGGAACCGATTGGTGTTTCGCACCCGCACGACGTCGGGAACGAGCGGCTCAAACGGGGCACGGATCGAAGGCAGACCCGTCAGCGAAAGCGCTCCCATCGTTGTGCCGTGGTAGGCGAGATTGCGCGTGACGGCCTTCCATCTCCGCTCACCACGCGCAGCGTGGTACTCGCGTGCGAGCTTCCAAATCGTCTCGTTCGCCTCGGAACCGCTCGTGACGAAGAACACCCGGTTGAGGTCGCCTGGCGCAAGCTGCGCGAGCTCGTGGGCGAGCTCGATTGCCCGCGGGTGGGCGTACGACCAGTTTGAGTAATACGGCAGCTCGCGCATCTGCTCGAGCGCCGCTTGGCCGATCTCCTCGCCATGCGAGTACCCGATCTGCACCGCGTACAGTCCCGCGAGCGCGTCGAGATAGCGCTTGCCGTTTGTGTCGTAGAGGTAGCAGCCCTCACCGCGTGTGATCACCGGAACGTCGGCGTCTTGGTAGCCGGCCATCCGCGTGAAATGCAGCCACAGATGGTCGCGAGCAGCCTGCTGAAGGTCGATTCCGGCGTGCATTGACCGACTGTACTAGGCCGACCCGACGCGCGCATCCCCGAAAGGCGGACTTCCTTCAGCACGTTTGCCGTGGCAAAATCTCCACTGCAAAGTCTGGTGAACGCGCTCCTCGCCATACTCTCGCTGGTCAGCACAGCACTGTGCCTTGCGGCATTGGTGCGCCTACACGTGCTGCCCACCGGGTACCGCCCGATCAGCAACGCCGTGAGCGATTACGGTGTTGGGCCGTACAAGCGCTATTACGCCGTTCAGACCTCGGCGATTGCCGTGGCGGCACTCTTTCTGGCCGCTGCGCTGTGGCGAGAGACCCACCCGGCGCCACTCCTGATTGTGGCGCTCCTACTCGTCTTTGCCGCGGCGCGGCTCCTGATCCCGGCCTACCCCACCGATCTCGACCGATCGCGGCCAACACGCACTGGTCGAATGCACGTACTGCTTGCGGCACTTGCTTTTGGCTCGATCGCGTGGGCGGCGGCGGCGCTTCCTTCACACGTCGATTGGCCGGGCCTCCATTCGGTACTCGTGATCCTCGGCTGGGTCAACGCCGGATCCGCAATCGCGTGCGGCCTTTGCATGAGCAGCCTTCTTCATACGGCCACGGAACCGTTCTTCGGGCTCGTCGAACGGATCTTCTACACCAGCATGCTCGCGTGGTTCGCAATCGTTGCGATCCACCTACTGGCGTCCTAAGGCGCGTTAGGCAGTAACGACGAAGCGATACGTTCGCGCGGCGTACGCGTGTCTGGTCTCGCCCCGAGTCTCAGCGAAGACGACCTTCGTCGTACCGGCGTGAAGCGCCTTGAAGGAGACCACGATCAAGATCGGGGTCTCCCCCTCACGAGTCTCGGTCACGATCTTCCCGTTGAACGCGCGAGCGATGCGCCACACGTGACCCGCCGCACTGGGCTTGCGCAGCTTCACGACGAAGGTCTTTGCGACGTGGAGCTTCACAGCGATCACGGAGCCTTGAGGGAGCGGGCCAACCGGTGTCGCGGACGCGTGCGCAGCAGCGCCAGCGACCGCGGCAGCAACCACGGCCGCGGCAGCAACCACGGCCGCGAGCAGAGCGACGAAACGCCTTCGTATTGAAGCGGTCACCCCACAAGCGTGCCCGACCGAGACTGGCAGCCGCGTTAGGAGTCTGTACAGGTGTTGCTATGTCCTTCGGACAGACCAGACACATCGCTTCACCGAAACCTCATCTCGACGCCGAGCGGCGCATGATCGCTGTGGGCGATCCAGTCGTCATAGCCCCCTACTGTTACCTCGGCGCGGGGCAGCCACTCGCGGGGGACGAAGCAATAGTCGATGTGAAATGGTCGCTCGCGGCGGCGCCAGAAGTAGTGAGTCGCAGTCGTCTCCTCACCTTGACTCTCACCCGAGTAGTAGTGGTAAGCGCTCTCCAGTCCGAGACGTTCGAGGCGTTCAACAAGCAGGGTGTGGTTCTGCCCCGGATGCTCACTATCGAAATTGGCGCTGCTGTTGAGGTCACCCATCAGAACGGTTGGTTGCTCTCGAACGAACGCCTCGTAGTGATCAAGCGCCGGGTGAAGCAGGCGCACGTACCTCAGATCTCGCCCTTGCCACTTGATCAACTTTGTCCATACAGCGAGTAGATGGAACGTCTGTCGTCCTGCCACCCGAACCGGGAGTACGAATTGAAACTCCGGCTCGTAGCGCTCGTCCAGCTCTAGGACTGCTTCGCGCGCGAAGACCGCGAGACCCTTCCGGGCATCCCCATCCCAAACCAGCGAAAGACCCGCGGCGTCGGCGTAGGCTGATGCATCGCGCTCCGAGCATTCCGGAACGACCGCGACATCCCAGCGAAGCTCGTCCAGATGTGCCTGTTTCTTCGCAAATCCGGCACAACAGTTCCAGGTCACGAGAGTGAGGACGGCGGGTTCCACACTCCAATCCTGCACAAGCTTCATGCACAGCCAAGACGCGACCGGACGATCGCCCGTCACTCCGAGCTGCAGTCACCTAGAGCGTGCCCCCGCTCGCAGCCCTAGTCTGAGCGACTATCGGCGCATGAAGACTCGACTCTTGAATTGGTATGCCGAGCACGGCCGCGACCTTCCCTGGCGGCACACGACGGATCCGTACGCGATCCTCGTGTCCGAGATCATGCTCCAGCAGACGCAGGTCGACCGCGTGATTCCGCGCTACCTCGAGTGGCTTGAGCGCTGGCCCACCGTCGAGGCGCTCACGGCGGCATCCACGGGCGACGTGATCGTCGCGTGGCAAGGGCTTGGCTATAACCGGCGCGCCCTCAACTTGCAGCGCGCGGCACGCGCCGTCGCGGAAGGCGGCTGGCCGGAGGATCTGACGGAGCTCCCAGGAGTCGGCCCCTACACAGCCGGCGCCGTCGGCAACTTTGCCTTCGGGCGCGACGTGCTCCCCGTCGACGTCAACATTCGCCGCATCCAAGAGCGAACGGGCGAGCGGTTCGACGGCTCATGCACGCAGGCACTGTTCGACCTCGGCGCGACGATCTGCCTTGCGCGCATCCCTCGGTGCGAGATCTGCCCACTCGCGGCGAACTGTCCATCGCGCGGCAACCGCTACGAGCCGGAACGAAAACAGTCGCGCTTCGAAGGCTCGTTCCGACAGCGACGGGCGATTGCGCTTCGAGCAATCGCCGCGGGCGAAGCACCTACCGACGCCGAGGCGATTGCGTCGCTCGCCAAAGATGGCCTCGTCGTCGTCACGCCCGACGGGCCAAAGCTCCCGGAGTAAGTCTCCTAGCGGCGCTCGAGAAGCGCAACGGCCTGCGCGGCGAGACCCTCGCCACGGCCGGTAAATCCAAGGAAGTCGGTCGTCGTCGCACGGACGTTGACTTCGCCCTCGCCAATCGCGTTTGTCAGCTTCGCCGCCATCGCATGGCGATGCTCAGCGATCTTCGGCTCCTGCCCGATCAACACACAGTCGGCGTTCACGAGTCGCCAGCCAGCGTGCTGGACGTGGGCGTATGCCTGGGTGAGCAGCCCCACCGAGTCGGCATCCTTGTAGCGCTCGTCGCTCGACGGGAACAGCCCGCCGATATCGCCAAGCCCGGCAGCACCAAGGAGGGCGTCGGTGAGCGCATGCGCAATCACATCGCCGTCTGAGTGGCCCGCAAGACCGCGCGGGTGGTCGATCGTGATCCCGCCGAGCACCAAGCGCACCCCCTCTGCGAGCGCATGTGCATCAACGCCGATTCCTACGCGAAGGTCAGCCATGCGCGAAGGCTACTCGCCGCGTTCGGCAGCGAGCAATGCAGCGGCACGTGCGAGGTCGGCGGGTCCCGTCACCTTCAGGAGCCGCTCGTCCCCGACAACGATCGTCACACGCCCGCCAGCCGCTTCGACGAACGCGGCACAGTCGGTCTGCTCGCCCGCAGCGCCAAGCGCGCGGCGCAGGACAGGCGCGACGAACGCTTGCGGCGTCTGCACCGCGACAAGCTCGGCGCGCGGAAGCGTCTCGGTGACGACGTCACCTACAACACGTTTCATCGTGTCGACGACCGGGAGGCCAGGCACCGCCCCGTCGTAGCCCTGCAGGAGCGCATCAAGCAGCCGTTGCACGACACCGTCCGGGAGAAGCGGGCGAGCCGCGTCATGGACAAGGACAACGGCAGCGTCTTCTGGAACTTCAGCAAGGCCGATCCGCACCGACTCCGACCGGCTCTCACCACCCGGCACGCATGAGCTGACCTTCGACGCGCCGAGTTCCTCGGCGACGAGGATCGACTGCTCCTCCCACTCCGGCGGACACACAACGACGATCGCGTCGATCAGTGGCTCTTCGTCGAGCCGACGCAATGGCTCGGCGAGCAGCGGCAGGCCAGCCAGAGGCGCGAACGCCTTCGGCCGGTCCCCGCCGAGCCGTTCCCCTCGCCCTGCGGCGACGAGCACGGCCCAAACGCTCAGCTTCGCACCCCGAAAACTCGCGCCGCGCTACGCGGCGGCGGGTGTCTTCTTCGGCGCAGCCTTAGAGGCTGCGGGCTTGGTCGCGGCAGACTTCTTAGCCGCGGCTGTCGCCGGCTTCTTGGCGCCGCCTGCCTGGTTGACGAGAACCTCGTCGAGCCACGCAAGCGCCTCTTCCTCCGTCATGTCCTTTGCGTACATGAGCTCGGAGGCGAGGATCTTTTTCGCCTTGACGTACATCTGCTTCTCACCGGTGGAAAGTCCCTTGTCGACATCGCGCAACGAGAGGTTGCAAACCACCTCTGCGAGCTCAAAGATGTCGCCGGTTCTCATCTTGTCCCGGTTGTGCTTGAAGCGACGATTCCAGTTGGGGGGCATCGCGGTGCCGCCGCTTGTGAGATAACCGATCACTTTCTTGATCGCTTCCTCGTCGATAACCGTCCGCAGACCAACACGCTCAATACTGTCGACCGGAATCGTCAAGGTCATGTCGTTATGCAGGATCTTGATGGTCAGGAGTTCGCGCATTTCGCCCAAAATCTCGCGCTTCTCACGGCTAACCACTGTGCCTGCCCCGTGGTGTGGGTACACCACATTGTCGCCGACTTCGTACAAGCTGACTCCCTCTCCCGTCGTGCCCGGAAAAAGCGCCGGTCGGGAAACGTTCCCAGCCGGCGAAGGAGGACATCGTACCAAAGGGCCGTAAATGGCCTATTTGCCGTTTTTGGGGGTGACGCTCGCTATTCGGCGGCGGCGAGCGCCACGCTGAG
>CAIWTI010000070.1 GCA_903915545.1 uncultured Actinomycetes bacterium
GCGCGCGCCGCGACGGCACGGAGCGTCGGAGTCGACGCTCGGTTTCTAACCCTCGACTGGCAATACGACTTTCTCAAGGGTTTCCCCGAGATCGCTGCGATCGTCCCGGAGAACACCGACAATCGCCGCAACGTCGCGTTCCTCGCCGCGCTCGCCGATGGTGCAGACGTCGTGATCTCGATCGACGACGACAACTTCTGCCTCCCCGGAGGCGACTTCGTCGGCGACCACCTTGTGGTTGGCACGGAGGTGACCCTCCCCGAAGCGCAGGGCGCTGGCGGATGGTTCAACTTGTGCGCCGACCTCCAATGCGAGCGCGAGACGCGACTGTTTCCCCGTGGCTTCCCCTACCGGCACAGGGAGGACGGCACCCACCTCGTTGGGCCAGACACCTCCGGTCGCGTTGCGGCGAACGCTGGCCTCTGGCTCGGCGATCCCGACTGCGACGCGATCGGTCGTCTCCAGGATCGTCCGCGCGTTGTCGATTGGACGGGCACGCCCGTTCTGCTCGGTCGCGGTGTGCGCTGCCCGGTCAACACGCAGAACACCTCGCTCACCCGCGACGCGATGGCCGCCTACTACTACGTGAGGATGGGCGCCGAGCTCCGCGGTCTGCGGCTCGACCGATTCGGCGACATCCTGAGCGGCTACTTCCTTCAGGTGTGTATCGACGCAATGGGTGAGCGGCTCCGTGTCGGAACGCCCCTCGTCGATCACCGTCGAAACCCCCACGACCTCCTCGTCGACCTCTACCACGAGCTCGCGGGAATGATGATGGTGGAGGAACTCGCCGAGCTCTTTTCGACCGTCAAGCTGCCCGGAACGAGCTACGCCGACGCGTATCTCGCGCTCTCCGAGGAGCTCGTCCGGTTTGCGGCGACACGGCAGGGATTCATCTGGGCCGAAGAGACGCGCGCGTACCTCACGGACGTCGCGACCTGGATGCGTGCTTGGACGCGCGCCGTCGCGACCATCGGGTAAGCGCGTGCGGGTTGCAGTTGTCCTCGATGGCATACCGCAGCCCGGTGCCTCAGGCGGCGCAATGGCAATGTGGTCGCTCATCGAGGCGTTGCAGCGTCGCGGACACGGGGTTTGCTGCCTCTCGTTCTGCGAGAGCACCGAAGCTGCGGACACGCATCTCGCGGCGTTAGCTGCGCTCGACGCACGCGGGGTCGAGGCGACGGTGATGACGGTTCCGCGGCCCGATCCGCCGCGAAGCTTTCTGCAGGCGCTACTGCAGCAGAGCGCAAGAAGCGCCCCGCAACGATATTTCGGCACGGAGGCGCTGACACCCGGCGTTGCTTCCTGGCTCGCTTCGGCCGCGCCGGATGTCGTGCTCGCCTTCGATGTCAGCGCGATGATTCCCGTGGCGGCTGCGCGAACGTGTCCTGCGCTCGCCATTCCAGGCGATCCTCGCGATGCCGTTTGGCGGTACCAACTCAAGATGGTGCGTGGTCGCGCACGACGTTCGAAGCAATACGTCTCGGGCTTGATCGCGTACCTCCTCGTCGGAACGAGACTCAATCGCTTCGTGGTGAACCTTGCCCGCGGCTTCGATTCCGTCGCAATGTTCGGCGCACAACATGCGCGCGAGATGCAGGACGCGGGCGTCGCCTGCCTCTACCTGCCGATCCCTGTCAGCGACAGGAGCGGGGCGACAATCCTTGCGTCGTTGAGCGCGCCGCCGCACGACCCCCGCGAAATCCTGGTGCTTGGCGGGCTCCAAAGCACTGCGTCACTCCTTGGCTTCGAGGTTCTGCGCGACGAGATCCTTCCCGAACTCTCTCGAGCGCTGGCCGCCGAGGAACTTGAAGTCGTGATTGCGGGAAGCGGCGAGCTCTCGGGCGAGTTTCGTTCGTTGTTTACCCGCGCTGGTGTTCGTCTGGCGGGATTTGTAGAAGACTCCGCAGAAGTGATGCGCGCATGCGACGTATTCCTCGTTCCCTCTCCGTACCCCGTCGGGGCGCGCACGCGACTCGTGGAGGCCCTATCGAGCGGTGCCGCAATCGTCGCGCACACGATGTGCGCGATCGGCATACCTGAGCTTCGCAACCGAGAAAACGCCCTCCTTGCGTCGAACGGTCATGGTCTTGCTGCTGCAGTGAGCGAGCTTGTTCGCGATGACACGCTGCGCATGGAGCTGCGGCGCGCGGCACGCGAAACGTATGAGGAGCACTTTCGACCAGATATCGCGTGCGCTGGGATCGTCGACCAACTGGAGCGCCTTGCACCAGCGCGGTGACGAGAGTGTGGCCGACGTGCTCGCGGTCATCCCCGCACGTGCTGGTTCGAAGGGGCTTCCCGGCAAGAACATCCTGCCGCTGCTCGGAAAGCCGCTGATCGCGTACACGATCGAGGCGGCACTCGCGGCGCACTCTCTCGGCCGGGTGATCGTCTCGACCGACGGAGACGACATCGCCAACATCGCACGCAGCGCTGGGGCGGACGTGATTATGCGACCCGCCGAGTTCGCCACCGACACGTCGACGACCGAGGAGGCGCTGCTCCATGTCCTTGACACGCTCCGAGCTGAGGGTTCGCCTGAACCCGAGTTCGTCGTGACCCTCGAGCCGACGTCGCCCCTGCGAACTGCTGCGACGATCGACCGCTGCGTCATGAAGGCACGCGAGCATGACGCGAGCTCGGTCATGACCGTCCTACCCGACACATCGAACTTCGGCAGGCTCGACGGAGATCTGTTCGTTCCACTCGATCCCGATGCGCCCCGACGAAGGCAGCTTCGCCCACCGTTGTATGCCGAGGCAAGCGTCGTGTGGGTAACACGGACAACCACGCTGCGCGAGCGACGGTCGGTGCTTGCGGAGCGGATCTATGCGGTGACCGTGGACGCCACTGAGGCGATTGACATCAACACGGGCCTAGACTTCGCAATCGCAGAGAGTGCTTTGCGCGACCAACAGGAGGGGCATTGACCGCAACACTGCAGATCGGGGCTAAGACGGCCGGGGATGGGCACCCGACATACGTGATCGCAGAAGCATGCGTGAATCACAACGGCGACTTCTATACCGCGATCGCTCTCATCGACGAGGCTGCCGCAGCTGGCGCCGACGCCGTCAAGTTTCAGTTGCATTACCCACACCACGAGATGCTTCCAGTCGTCCCAACATCGGAGAACTTCGCGAAGCCCCTCGGTGAGATTCTGCGCGACACCCACCTGACCGAAGATCAGCACGTTGCGCTCATGCGCCACTGCGAGGAACGCGGCGTGCAGTACCTCTGCACCGCGTACTGCCGCGAAGCAGCGGACACACTCGCGTCACTCGGAATGGAGATGTTCAAGATCGGTTCCGGCGAAACCATGAACCACCCCCTGCTCCGCTGGATCGCCCGGCACAACCGTCCGATGCTTGTGGCGACCGGAATGACCGACCTCGACGAGGTCGACGCGACGGTGGCTGTGCTTCGCGAGACCGGTGTCCAGTTCGGCCTCATGCACTGCACTTCCGAATATCCACCGGTGTACGAGGACATCAACCTTGGGATGGTCGGCGAGTACCAGCGCCGCTACGGCGTCGTGGTCGGCCATTCCGACCACAGCCCCGACATCAATACCGCCCTCGCGTCCGTCGCGCTCGGAGCGCATATCGTCGAGAAGCACTTCACGCTCACCCGCGATCAACCTGGCCCCGACCATCCTGTTTCGATCGAGCCCGCAGAGCTTCGCGAACTCGTTCGCGGCATTCGGATCATCGAGCAGGCGCGTGGCAGCGAAAAGGCGGTGTTCGAGCTGGAGCGGCCGATTCGTGCCTGGGCACACCACAGCGTTGTCACACTCAAGCCGATCGCGGCGGGCGAGGCGTTCACGCTTGAGAACACCTGGGTGAAGCGGCCGGGAATCGGAATCCCAGCACGCGAACTTGAGCGCGTTCTTGGGCAGCACGCTGCACGCGATCTGCCTGCCGACGCACTCGTCGCAGACGGCGACATCGCTTGAGACACATCGCCATCCTCACCGAGGCGCGCTCGTCCTACAGCTACTTCAGGCCAATCGTGCGACTGATCGACGAGGAGCCCGATCTCCAGTACTCGCTCATCGTCACAAACCAACATCTCCTTCCGACCTTTGGGTACAGCGTTGAGGAGATTGAGCGGGAAGGCCTGAACATCACGGACAAGATCCACATGACCCTTGACGGCTACACGCCCGTGACCCAGGCGAAGTCGCTGGGGGTACTGATGCTCGGCATCACCGACACGCTCGCCCGCCTTCAGCCTGACCTCGTGCTCGTCCTTGGCGATCGCGGCGACAGCTTGATGACAGCGCTTGCCGCCTTCCAGATGAACATCCCAGTCGCCCACATTCAAGCGGGGGAGCGGTCGGGAAATATCGACGGTATGACACGTCATGCGATCACGCGCTTTGCGCACATTCACTTCGCGTCGGGCCCGGATGCGGCCGAGCGGCTCCGCAAGATGGGCGAGGAGGAGCACCGGATTCACGTCACGGGGGCACCCCAGCTCGACGAGCTCGTGCACGGAAAGTTCGCACCGGCCGACGAACTTGCTGCGGACTTGGGCATCGATCTCGACAAGCCCCTCGCGCTTGTCCTGCAGCACCCTGTAACCGAAGAGTTCGGTCGCGGCGAAGATCAGATGCGCGAAACGCTCGAAGCGATCTGCGAGCTCGAGCTGCAGACGATCCTCATCTTTCCAAACACGGATGCGGGGAGTGATGCGCTTCGACTGATGATTGAGCGGTACCACCGCCCCTTCATCCGCGTCGAACGGACACTGTCGCATCGGCAGTTCAGTGGTCTGCTGCGCATCGCAGACGTCATGGTCGGCAACTCGTCGAGTGGCCTGATCGAAGCCCCCGTGATGAGACTTCCGGCGGTCAACATCGGAGGTCGGCAGCGCGATCGTGCGCGGGCCACGAACGTCATCGACGTTCCCTATGAACGCGCCGAGATCGTGAGCGCTGTCCGGAGGGCCCTGACTCCGGAGTTCAAAGGGCAGATCGACCAGGCGAACAGTCCCTACATCGGCGACGGCCGCGCGTCAGAACGGGTCGTACGTATCCTCAAGGACATTGTGATCGACGCAAACCTTCTCACGAAACAGCTCGTGTACTAGTGGCACATTCACTTGACGATTTCGTGGTGGACGTTACGGACACGATCCGTTTCGCCATGGAGAAGATCGAGCTGAACAAGCATCGAGCGGTGGTTGTCGTTGACGGCAGCACCGTCGTCGGGGTTGTGTCGGACGGAGACATCCGGCGCGCGTTCCTCCACAACGTGCTCCCGATCGCGCCCGTCTCGGGGATCATGCAGCTGAACCCTCGTACAACGACCGAGTCCGATTCGTCGAAGCGGCGACAGCTGATTCAGGATGCGAGAGTCACGGTGCTTCCCGTGGTAACCGACGACAACTCGTTGGTCGACGTTGAGCTCGCGTACGAGCCGTTTGACGCTGCGTAACGCATTCGCATGAGGGTCGTACGGAAGCTCCGGCGAGCTGTACTCAACCCCCGCCAGACCATCGAGCAGGGCGGTGTTGCCGTCGACTTGGCGCGCACGTGGTTTCGGGCTGGACGCGTACTGCGCGGCGTTCGCGCACCGGAGGGCTCGCCGCGCGCGCTCGTTGTGAGTCTCTCCGAATGGCCGTTCCAGCTGAAGCTCGAAGCGTTCCTCGCAAAGGCACTCGAAGCGAAGGGCTTCACGCCGGTGTTTCTTACCCCACGAAATGGCCGATTCTCGGAGCGCTATCTGCGCGCTCTCGGCATTCGGGCGTTCTGCCACATCGAAGATTTCGCAACAGGTGTCGCGAACGCGGAGATCGACGTGTTCGTCGAGGCCGTGATGAGCGAGAAGCTCTCGGTTCAGAACCTCAAGAGCCTTCAATTTCGCGGCTCCGAAGTCGGTGTGCACGCGCTCTCGACCCTTTCGCGGGCCTTCCAGCAGGGGAGGATCTCGCTTGATGATCCCGCCGTGCGCGATGTCTTGTCCGTGAAGTTGCGGCAGGCAATGCAGACGGTCGTCGCGGCGGAGCAGCTCCTCACTGCCGTCGAGCCCTCGATCGTTTCGTTTCTCGAGAAGGGGTACACGAATGGGCCGCTGTACGACGTAGCGCTCGCCCGCAATCTCAATGTCATCCAGTACGTGCACGCAGGAACCCACTGGCGCGACGCGCTCATGCTCAAGCGCTACTCGGCGGACACGCGCCGGATGCACCCGGCGTCGGTATCGCAAGAGACGTGGCGCGTCGTTCGCGAGCTCGAGTGGACGCCCGAACGCGAAGCGTCTCTTCGTGCGGAGTTTGAAATCCGGTACGGCGAAGGGGAACGCCACCCCGACGCCGGCCTGCAAGAGGGGAAGCAACGGAAGACAGCAGACGCAGTGCGCGAGCAGCTCGGCCTTGCAGCGGGCCGCAAGACCGCAGTCGTCTTCTCCCACGTCCTGTGGGACGCGAACCTCTTCTACGGCGATGACCTGTTCGACGAGATGGAAACGTGGCTTGTCGAAACGGTGCGGGCCGCGTGCGCCAACGATGCTGTCGATTGGATCATCAAGGTGCATCCGGCGAACATGATCAAGGCCGAGCGAGGGCAGGAACTCAACGAGATCGTCGCGATTCGCGAACGCATCGGCCCCCTCCCTTCGCATGTGCATCTCCTGATGCCCGAAACAGACATCAACACCTTTTCCTTGTTCGAGGTCGCAGACTGGGCGATCACCATTCGTGGAACGATCGGAATGGAGCTTCCGTGCTTCGGGGTCCCTGTCCTGACGGCGGGCACAGGTCGCTACTCCGGCCTCGGCTTCACGATCGACTCCGAAACCGCCTCCGACTACCTCGCGCGGCTCGCACACATCCAGGACATCCCGCCCCTCGATGAGGAGACAGTGCTGCTCGCAAAGCGACACGCGTACGCCGTCTTCTGCCTTCGGGCCTGCCGGTTCTTCTCATTTGAAAGCGTGTATCGGAGCCCCATGGATATGCGAAGCGCGATCGGCCCAGCCCTCCATCTCCGTCTGCGACATCCGTCCCAAGTGAGCGACGCGACGGATCTCGACGCCTACGCGCGCTGGGCGAGCGACGCGACCGCGCTGGACTATCTCGACACGGAGTTGGCTTCGCTTCTTCGCGCCGATCAGCGACGGTAGAGCGCGATCGTCTCGGCCACCATTCGGCCAACCGCAAATCGTTCGTTCACCCGACGTCGTGCCTCGGCCGCCAGCACGCGTGCGCGTTGGGGATCTGCAAGCGTGGTCAGGATCGCGCGCGTGACCGCAGCGGCGTCATCGACCGGCACGAGCGTGCCGGTCTCGCCCGGAATCACCGTCTCCTGAATACCCCCGACGGGCGTTGCGATCACGGGGACGCCTGCCGCCTGCGCTTCGATCACCGCAAGGCAGAGCCCCTCAAACCGCGACGGGAGCACGAACACGTCCAGATCCGCGAGGACGCTCGGGACATCTGACCTCTCCCCGAGAAACCTGACCCGGTCGGCGATGCCGAGTCGCGCCGCACGCGCTTCGAGCGCTGCGCGCTCCTCGCCCTCCCCACAGATGACAAGGCTCGCCTGAGGCCATTCGCTCACGACGGCAGGGAACGCATCGATCAGAACGTCAAGCCCCTTCTGCTGCGCAAGCCGCGCCACGGTGCCAATCACCGGTGCCGCCCCGTCATGAGCGCGCACTGCCTGCTCTGAGGAGAATCGTCCAAGGTCGATTCCGAGCTCGACCACATGCCGCCTGAGCAGTCTGCGGCGATCGTCGGCGAGGTCCGTTTGCGAGGTGTAGATCGTTTCCGGCCGGGCAAGCCACGACGCCTGCCACCACGCACGCCCGGCAAGGCTGTCGGTGCGCGGCAGCGTTGGTGTGTGGTGCGTCAGCAAGAGACGACGTACCCCGGCGAGGCGCGCGGCAACGATCCCCGGCGGCCACGTGTCGGTCACGTGAACAACATTTGGACGTCGCGTTCGAATGTGCTCGCGAAGCTGGCGCGTCAGCGTCACCGCCGAATCGCGGACGAGTTCGGGATCGAGCGGGGTCAGCTCCACACCAAACTGTGCGAGCTCCTGAAATGGTGCGAGCGCAGGAACGTCCGGGTAGATGATCTCGACGTTGGCTTCCCGGGCCGCACCCTCCGCGACCTGCATCACATACCGCTCAACTGCCCCAAAAGCGGGCGCGCCGTGAAGGTAAAGAATCACCGATCGTCGGACGCGACGTTCACAGGCCCGAAGCCCATACGCCGTCCGCGCAACAGCGTCACGAACTCGATCGCGACGAGACTGGCAAGCGCCGAAAGTCGATTACGCGACGCCGGCGGCCGCTTGCGCGCGAACGTAATCGTCCCCATCACGCCGACCTCGGCGAGGTCGTTGCGGCGAAACAAGATCTCGCGCACGAGCCGTGTTGGGCCGCGCCAGTGATTCACCGTGTCGTGGAACGCAACCCACCCACCAACCGCGAGCTTCGGAAACCACTCGTCGAAATCGCGCCGAACGCCCGCGTAGCTGTGGTCGCCATCGATCCAGAGCAGTCCAATCGGTCGCGTAAACGTTGACACAGCGTCGTACGAAAACGCGTGATGCGCCTCGACGTCACCGTCGATCCCGGTTCGAGCAAGGTTCGCGCTGAACGCCTCGGCTGTCCCTTCCAAGTGCGGATCGAACGCGACCACCGTTCCACCACCACCCGAAC
>CAIWTI010000071.1 GCA_903915545.1 uncultured Actinomycetes bacterium
CGTGGAGGAGATACGCGCAATCTCGCTTCCTTCGCCCAACGATCCTGCGTCGCGTCGCGAAGGCCGCCGACCGAACATCGGGCGTACAGCGACCGTCAACACCATCGCTGCGGCGGCGATCGCGGCTGTCATCGCGTTCCTCGGGCCGCCCGGCGCCGATCTCGCCGCCCATGTCTTCCAGCGCGACCTCTTCCTCGAGCACGGCTTCGCGCTCTGGACGAACTACTGGTACGCCGGCCGCTACACCTTCGTCGGCTACAGCCTGCTCTATTACCCGCTCGCCGCGGTGGCGGGGATTGCATTGCTTGCCGTGCTGTCAGTCGCGCTCGCGACCTGGTCATTCACCGTGCTCGCCGAAGGTCTGTGGGGGCGAGCCGCGGTGGTTCCATCCCGCCTGTTTGCGATCGTCGCGGGCGCGTCGGTGATTACGGCAGCGTTCCCGTACGCTCTCGGACTCGCACTCGCCCTCTCGGCGCTCGTGGCGCTCGGCGGCAAGCGACTCAAACTCTTCTCCGCGCTCGCCGTACTGACCTTCGGGGCGAGCCCGCTCGCGTTTCTGTTCCTGCTGATCGTGCTTGGAGCAGTGGCGCTCTCGCGATCGCGCCTCGACTTCGCAAAACCCGCTGCAGTTCTGGGAGCCGTCTGCCTCTTTGGTGCGCTCCTGTGGCGACTCTTCCCCGACGCAGGTCGGTTCCCCTTCTCCACGCCCGAGCTCCTCGCCGTGATGGTGTTCTGCCTCGGCGGGCTTGCGCTCACGTGGGGCGTTGATCGCGCCCGCATCCTGACGTTCGTCTTCGCGGCGTACGCGGCCGCGTGCCTACTCGCCTACGCCGTACCGTCATCGCTTGGCGAGAACGTCGTGCGACTTCGCTTCATCGCAATTCCGATCGCGGCGCTCACCCTGTCGCTGCGTCGCTGGCAGCCGCTGCCCGTCGCGATCGCCGCGTTTGGCTTGGCGCTCTCCTGGAACGCCACGCCACTCGCGTTCAGCTTTGTCCGCTCGAGCCAAGACCCCTCGGCTTCGGCCGCCTATTGGTCGCCAGCAGTGTCGTGGCTCTCGACGCGTCTGACGCCGTCGTATCGCGTCGAAGCAGTCGACACGTCTGGCCACTGGGACGCCGTGTACCTGACCCAAGCGAACATCCCCATCGTTCGTGGCTGGTTCCGCCAAGACGACTTCCCCCAGAACGAGGTGCTCTACGACCCGATGGGGAAACGCTCGTATCTCAGTTGGCTCCACGAGATGGGCGTTCGCTACGTCGTCCTCACCGACGCACCGACTGACTACAGCGCACGCAATGAGGCGACGCTTCTGCGGTCGGGACGATCAGGTCTGCCGGTCGTCTTCCGCGCAACCCACCTCACAATCTACGGCGTTCCCGGTGCGCGTCCGATCGTCTCCGGGCCGGGACACCCGACCGTCACAACGATCGGCGATTCGAACCTCACACTCCTTGTCGCCCAGCCTGGGCGGTACCGGCTCGCGCTGCGCTTTACGCCCTACCTCACGGCGACCGACGCGTGTTTGAGTGAGACGGCGAACGGCATGACGATCGTCCATGCCACGCGAAGCGGGCTGATCGATCTTCAGTTCAACCTCTCGGCGAGCGGCGCGCTTGCAGCGATTTCAGGGAGCCGCACGAGCTGCCCCGAGCCGGGCTAGTCAGACTCGCTACGAGGGGTTATCGAGGAGGTCGTCGATGAACCGCAGCACGCTGCGTGTCGTCTCGAGCCTAAATCGCAACGCGGTGAGATCGCCAGGCGAAATCCCCTCGGCACGCGCATCGTCGAGCTGCACTTCGAGGACAAGCGCGAGCGGCTCAATCACCTTCCGCTCCGCCCGCAGCAGTGGTTCAACATCGAGGCCAAGGTTCTGCGCGAGGACGACCTTGAGGAGGAAGAGCGACCGGACATCACGCACGCGATCGACGGGAGCAGCGAGCCAATCGGCCACCTGCTGGCGACCTTCGTCGGTCGGCGCGTACACAACCCGGTGCGGCCCGCGGTCACCGCGTTCGATACCCGCAGCGACGATATAGCCGCGTTCCTCAAGCCGCGAGAGGCCGTGGTAGACGAGCGGGCGTCCGAGCGACCAGATCGCACCGATATCTCCGGTTCGACTGAGTCGTGAGGCTACCGCCCAGCCGTGAGACTGCCGCTGGCAAAGAAGGGCGAGCACGGCCCATTCGCCGGCCCCCAACTCCTCTGTGTGCCTAGGCATATACGTACACCCTAGCCAGGGCTGTTCGATGTCGTCATGTCAGCGGCACAAGACGTGTTCCCGTCGCCTTCCATGACGCAACCGCCAGCGAGCCGACTTCGAGGTCAAGCTTGTCCACGGACGCCTCGGTGATCTCTGCCGTTACCGGGCCGATGTGGATACGCACGCGATTTCCGACCTGGACGATCGACCGGACGTTCGCCTCGATGACGTTGAGCGCCGAGTCGTCGCGGCGCGATCGCGCGACCGACACCTCCCACGGATACACGACGACCCCGACCTCCCCCGTTGCGTCGTCGGTGGAGTACACCCGGTGCCCGTCGTCGGCGAGCTCGACTTCGGTGACACCGCCGTCTCTGCCAACGACACGTCCGTGCATCAAGTTCGCGCCGGTGAACGAAGCGACGAATGTGTCTGCAGGCGACGCGACGAGATCCGCTGGTGATGCGAGCTGACGAAGCTCGCCGTCCACGATCACACCGACGTGATCAGAGAGAGCCGCAGCATCTTCGAAATCGTGTGTCACGAGCAACGTCGGTAGAGCTAGGTCGGCAAGCAACTCGCGAAGTTCGGCCCGCACAGCCGACTTCGTGTGTGCGTCGAGCGCGGAGAGCGGCTCATCGAGCAGCAGAACGCCCGGCTCTCGCGCCAACGCCCGAGCCAACGCAACGCGCTGACGCTCGCCGCCTGAAAGCTCGGTTGTCCGAGCCTTCGCGAGATGCGAGATCCGGAAGCGCTCCAGGTATTCGTCCGCCCGGCCCGCACCCGCGTAGGCAACGTTCTCCCGAACGGTCATGTGGGGGAAGAGGGCGTACTCCTGAAACACCAGGCCGACCCGTCGCCGATCGGGCGGAAGGAAGACGCCTCGCGCTGAATCGACCCACACATCGTCACCGAGCGCGATCCGCCCGCTGCTTGGGCGAACGAGGCCGGCCACTGCTCGGAGCACCGAGGTCTTGCCGGCCCCCGACGGCCCGACGAGGGCCACCGTACCGTCGACCTCAAGACTCAGACCGAGCGTGAACGACCGAAGGGGGAGAGTGAACTCTGCCGAGAGAGTTGCCATAGGGAGGTCGCCTTCAGCGATAGGAGGATGGCCAGGCTGATAATCACGAGCAACGAGCTGATCGCGAGCGCGATCGTGAGTCCACCCTGCGCTTCGAACTGGGTGTAGACGGCGAGCGGCAATGTCTGCGTCTTTCCTTGCAGGCTGCCCGCGAACATGATCGTCGCACCGAACTCGCCGAGACCGCGTGCGAGACAGAGGGCCTCGCCCGCGGCAAGACCCCCTCGGGCGAGCGGCATCGTCACGCGAAAGAACGTGCGCGTCGGACTGGCGCCGAGCGTCCGCGACGCTGCGATCAGATTCTTGTCGACCGACTCAAACGACGCGATCGCCTGACGCACATAGAACGGGCCGGCGACGAGGCAGATCGCAAGCACGACGGCCGTCTGGTTGAACGACACGTCGATACCGAGCCAATCGAACGTGCTGCCGAGGAGACCAAAGCGCCCAAAGGCGACAATCAAGCCGAGGCCAGCGACTGCGGGCGGCAGAACAATCGGCAGCTCGACCAGCGTGACGATGATCGCGTGTCCCGGAAAGCGCCGTGACGCAAGCAGATACGCAACGGGCGTGCCAAGAAGCAGGATTGCGATCTGAGCGACGACGATCGTCTTCACGCTCACGATCAACGCGTCAGTCACGACCGGGTTCGTGAACTGGTGCAGCAGGTCGGTCACCGGAACGTGCACGAAGATCGCCGCGATCGGGAGCACCATGAACGAGAATGCGAGCGCCGATGCGCCAAAGAACGCAGTGCCGAGCAGGATGCGTTTGAGGTGATCCACCGTCTACGAGATTCGCGCTGAACCGTGTGCGGCCTGCCCGGTGACAGACGCCGCCATCGCTACCTCAACTTGACCGTGGCAGTCGTGCTTCCGGCGGGAGTCGTTACCGCAACAGCACCCGACTTCGCCTTGGTCGGCACGGTGACGGTGAGCTTGCTGCCCGAAACGATCTTGAACTTGGCAGGCACTCCCCCGAACGTCACCGACGTTGTCGTCGCGAGGTTCGTTCCACTGAACGTCACGGTCGCACCCTTCTTCGCCGTGGCTGGAACGACGGCAGTAACCGTTGGGGTCGGTGCCGCGATCGGAATGAAGCCGTACTGCTTGAAGATCGCCTGCCCGGCGGGACTCAGCACCTTGGTGATGAACGCCTGAGCGGCAGCCTGATTCGCACTCTTCGTGACGATCGCGAGGGCGTAGGTGATCTTCGGCTGCGCCCATGCGGGCACCTTGATCAGCGTCAGCTCCTTCGGATCGATCACGTAGTCGGACGTGTAGACGAAGCCAGCGTCGACCTGCCCGGTCGCAACCTTGGCGACAACGGTCGCGTCGCTCGTCTCCTGGGTGACAACGTTCGCCTGAATCTGATCGTTCAAGTTCATCTGCTTGAGCACCTGGACGGTGTAGCTCCCGACGGGCACCGACGAGGCTGCCTCCGCGATCTTGATGCCCGGTTTCACGAGGTCGTAGATCGTCGCGAGGTTCGCTGGGTTGCCCTTCGGAACGACGATGGCGAGGGTGTTCTTGATGAAGTTCACCGGCTTCTGAACGACACCGGTCGCATACAGCGCGGCTGGCGTGGTGGTATTCGCTGACATGAACACGTCAGCCGGCGCGCCATTGGTGATTTGAGTCGCAAGGGTCGTCGAGCTTCCAAACGAGTACGAGTTTGTCGCGTCGATCGCGGGCAGAACGCTCGTCATCGACGAACCGGCGTAGACAGTGATGCCGGACGTCATGCGATGCTGCTTCGCAGACGCTCCGGCGGCTCCGAGAAGCGCTAGGACGACAACGGCGAACGCGGCGGCGCGAGCGCGGGTGAAAACGTTTTTCACGGGGCTATCCCTTTCGTTGGTCATCGGTTCTGAACCATCACGGAGGTCGATTTCACGATTGCTGTCACGGGCATTCCCACATCGAGCTCAAGATCTTCCACTGCGTCGCGCGTAACGACTGCGACAAGCCGAACCGGATCTGTTACGACCATTTCGATCTGCGCCATCAGCCCCTCAACCTTGAGGTCGGTGATTGTCGCGCGGAAGCGATTGCGCGCGCTGAGGTGATCACGGCCCCGCTCTCCCTGGAGGCGATCGATTTCGCTCGCGGCGATCACGCGCCGGTTCGCCGAATCGCGCCCGGCGGTGATGCGGCCTTGGCGATCCCACCGGCGCAGGGTGTCGACGCTGATACCCAACGTCTTCGCCGCTTCGCTCGCGCTGTAGAACTCCTTGGCCATTACGCGGTGTACGCGTCCAAGGCGTTCGATGTATCAGCGACCTTCAGCGCCGGCGGAAATGCGAGGCTAAACGCACGACCTCCCGATGCGGCGGAGAAGAACCCCTGATGCTGAGCTTCGGCTGCGGCGACGCTCCCGAACACCGTGTTCAGCGCGACAGCCTGCACGGAGGTCAGCGCGCCGAGGTAGGCCCCAAGAGCAATGCCCTCGAGTTTGACGGCTTGGGCAACGATCGCGGCTTCGGTTGCGAACGTCCCCCGGGGATAGGAAAAGTCGAAGTCCGCGCTCGTGGCGGGTGCAATGCCCGCGCCCGTCAGAATGCCCGACACGGCGGTGTAGTGCTCTTGCTCGTTATTCGCAGCGATCGCCAGATACTTCTTCACCTTGCCGGTCGTGTTCGACGCAGCAATTGCCTGCGCGTAGAAGTCTGCGGTGAGAAGCTCGACGCCAACCAGCAGTCGGACAAGGGCGATATCGGATGCTGAAAGCGGATCGGCGGCGGCGGTCGCTGCGAAGACGCCACCCGCTGTGCTGGCCGCGAGAACACCGGCGCCGACACGCGCGCCTCGGGTCAAGAGTGCGGCTCGATTGAAGGTTGGTGTTGGGGTCATGTTCGTCATAGGGCCTAGTGTAGCATACCGGGATACTACTCGTCTAGTGGTGCGCTTCGATCTATGTATCGCCTAGCTATCCCTCAGTTTCACCAAGGGCCGCGATTATCCCAATGGCGCAGCAGCAAACGGTTCTTCCGGCGTAGCCCTGACCCGGAGAGGCATGATGCTGCGCCCATGGCCATGGTTCATAGTGAAAGCAGCGATCTCGCGCGCAGCGCGCGTGACACCGGCATGGCTGGTGCGAGCAACCGTGATCTTGCTCCGGGCGAATGGGCCGTTCTCGCCCTCTTGTGCGAGCAACCGGGCCATGGCTGGGCACTCGCGAGCAAGCTTGCAAAGGACGGTGAACTCGGGACGGTGTGGTCGCTCGGCCGACCCCTGGTCTACCGATCGCTCGAGATTCTCCAGAACCGCGGGCTCGTAGAACCCACAGGCTCTGAGCCCGGTACGCGCGGGCCAAATCGTACGATCTTTAGCCCGACGACAGAGGGTCGCGACGCTGTCGCGCTTTGGCTCAGCGAGCCTGTGGCGCACGTGCGCGATATGCGATCGCTGTTCCTCCTCAAGCTCGTATTTACGTCGCGCGCAAACGTCGATCCTCATACCCTGCTTGCGAGGCAGCGAGAGATTCTCGCCGGGGCAGTCGAGGGATTGACTGGTCGGACCGACGAGCTGGACGAGACACAAGAGATGCTCGTCCGCTTCCGCACCGAATCCGCGAGCGCGCTCTTGCGGTTCGTCGAGGGCCTCCTCGACGTCACCGCGTAGTCGCCCGACCGCCCGTCGGTCGCGCCCGAAGACAGCGAGCATGAGCCGGGTTGGGCGACGAGCCAGCGGGGAGAAGGAGGCCCGCAGACTCGCCACCCTCACCTGACAGGACTCAAACCCGGCCAATCAGGAAAGAACGCTCGGATCGCGGCCGACGTTACTCGCCTCGCCAGAACTAGTCAAGGACTGACGACCTGGATCGGTCGCGCTTGAAAGAAGAGAAAAAGAGACGGGCCGCCGTGGAGAAGGGATGAATTCACGGCGACCCGCCTCTAGGGTATTTGCCTGTCCCGAGGCAAACGTATTGCGGATCGCGAGCGATGCTATAGACCTCGATTTAACTAGTCAAGTGGGGGAAAACCCGTACGCGTTCGTAGGCGTTCGACCCGAACTCCCTGGCAAAGTTACGCCCAATGTTCGTTCACTTTCAGACCTTTGTTGCCCTGTCGCTGCTCCTCGCAATCGCACCGGGGCCAGACACGGCGATCGTCACGCGGAACGCGATCACCGCCGGCCGCGAGGCAGGTATCGCCACGGTGTTCGGGATCGCCTCCGGACTTGCGATCTGGACGCTTGCTGCGACGCTCGGCATCGCGGCGCTCTTGCAGGCGTCGGCTCCAGCGTTCCTCGTGGTGAAGACGATCGGCGCCGCCTACCTCGCGTTCATGGGACTGCAGGCGCTGTGGGGTGCTCTACGCCCAAGCGGACCAGCACCACTTGATCCGTCGGGCCACCGTCGCCTGAGTTTGCGCGCCGCGTACCGGCAAGGCGCCCTTACGAACCTCGGCAACCCGAAGATCGCGATCTTCTTCACAAGCTTCCTACCCCAGTTCGCCCATGGCGATCACCCATCGATCTGGGCGCTCGTCGCGCTCGGACTCTCGTTCAGCCTGATCGGTCTTGGCTGGCTGACCGGCTACACCATGATCGTCGCGCGAATCGGGCATGTGCTCCGCCGACCGCGCGCACGCCGGATCCTCGATGGCCTTACCGGCCTCGTCTTTCTGGGCTTCGGCGCGAAGATCGCGCTCGAACACCGCTCGTAGCGACGGTTCCTCTCCTTATGCAGGGCGGCGCGTAACAGCGGCGCGCGTGATGTCACGCGGCGAGGTGCACCCAAGCAACTGAAGGCCAAGCGAAATCTCGGCACGAAAGAGATCGAGCACGGCAGCTGCACCCGCTTGGCCATCGACCGTGAGACCCCAGAGCAGCGGTCGGCCGACCATTGCAGCCGACGCACCAAGCGCGAGAGCTTTCAGGACGTCCGTGCCACGACGAATGCCGCCATCAACGAGCACAGGAATGCGTCCGGCGATCGCCTCAGCGACCTCGGGCAGCGCCTCGGCCGATCCAACCACCGCGTCGAGCTGCCGCCCGCCATGGTTGGAAACGATCACCGCCGACGCACCGTGCTCCACCGCGAGCCGTGCATCTTCAGCGGTGTACACACCCTTGAGGATGACCGGCAGCTTCGTATCGGCCGCGAACTTCTCGACATCCCGCCACGTCACCGCCGCTGACATCTCCGAGAATGCGCCGAGCGGCGACACTTCACCCTCGCCCAGGTTCTGGACGCGCACGCTTGTCGGCACATGCCAGCCAAGGCGCAGGTCGCGCTCCCGACGCCCAAGCACAGGCGTGTCGACCGTGAGGACGAGTGCCTCGAAACCATGCGCCACCGCGTCATCGAGAATCGCGCGCGCCTTGCCAGCATCCTTCGGAACGTAGAGCTGGTACCAACGCGGCACGCCTGTCTCGGCAACCTCGGCGCGCGTTGCGGTGGCGAGCGACGACAGCGTCATCAGGCTTCCCGCCTCGGCGATCGCGCGACCCATTGCGATCTCGCCGTCGGGGTGCGCCATGCGCTGGTACGCCATCGGTGCGACGACGAGCGGCATCGCCAAGGTGCGGCCAAGGAGCGTCGTCTCGGTTGTTACGTCAGAGACATCGACGAGGATTCGTGGGCGCAACGCCCACCTGTCCCAGGCCGCAACGTTCTCGCGCAGCGTGCGCTCATCATTCGCCCCACCTGCGTAATACGCGTAGGTGCCCGCGTCGAGCAGCTCGGCCGCGCGTGCCTCGAAGTCGGCGACGTTCAGCAATTCCATCGGCCGGAGCATATTTGCGCGAAGCGCGCGCGTGCCAAGAGAGGCGTCACGGCACGAGGACGAGGGCGCCCTGAACAGCGCCGGCGCGCAGATCGGCGAGCGCCGAGCTCGCCTGGGCCAGGGGGTAGGCCGTCGTATGTGTCTTGACTGGCACGCGTGGCGCGAGCTCAAGAAACTCGTCGCCGTCTCGCCGTGTGAGATTCGCGACCGAGCGAAGCGTTCGCTCTCCCCAGAGGAGGTCGTAGGAGAACGCGGGGATCTCCGACATGTGGATTCCGGCGCACACGACGACGCCACCCTTCGTGACGGCTGACAGCGCCCGCGGCACGAGCTCGCCGGCGGGGGCAAAGATGATCGCTGCGTCCAGCTCTTCGGGTGGTTCGGTCGACCCAGCCCATTCCGCTCCAAGCTCAAGGGCAAACGATTGCGATGCGTCGTCACCTTGACGCGTGATGGCAAACACCCGCCGTCCCTGAGAGCGCGCGACCTGCGTGACGATGTGGGCTGCCGCCCCAAAGCCGTAGAGGCCGAGGCGCTCCGCGTCACCGACAAGGCGCAGCGCGCGGTACCCAATCAGGCCGGCGCACAGAAGCGGCGCCGCCTCGAGCGGATGCCAGTCGGGATGCAGCGGAAAGCAGTAGCGAGCATCCGCGACCGTCCACTCGGCGAAGCCTCCGTCGATGTCGTAGCCGGTGAACCGTGCGTTGTCGCAGAGGTTCTCGCGACCTGAGCGACAGAAGCCACACGTTCCGCATGTCCAACCGAGCCACGGGACACCGAACAAGCGACCGTCGTCAGTGCGACCCACGATCTGGTGCCCGGGGATGAGCGCCTGCTTCGGCCTGTCGAGCTCGCCATCAACGATGTGCAGGTCTGTTCGACAGACGCCACACGCGAGCACCTCCAAAAGCAGTTGGCCCTCGCCAGCCGTTGGCTTCTCGACGGCGCGCTCAACAAGCGGCGAGCCAACACGTTCAAAGACCATCGCTCGCATACGGGCAGCGTAGTTCGCGCGTGGTAGACGACACGCGGCCGCAGGCCGCGTGAGCGCCGCCGTTCGTTACGCGATGTCGATGACGATCTTGGCGCCGGGACTGCCCGATGCTTGGCGGATCCACGCTTCGCCGATCGAATCGAGCGGGTAGTGCTCAATCTCGAATCCGACCCGCCCGTCGCGAGCGTGTTCGGTAAGTGTGCGGTACCCGTCGGCGAGGTCCGCATCGGGCACACGGAACATCGACATGCCAAGGATCGTCGCGTTCTTGCCCCGCACCCAACCAGACTGAAGGGTCGACTCTGCGCCCGCCGACTGACCAAGCTGGACGATGCGAACGCCGGGCGCGGCGGTCGAGAGCGCTCGCGCGAACGGGTCGCCCCATAGGCCATCGACGATCACCGTCGCCTCGGGATAGGTCTCGTGTCCCGTGATCTCGACGACCTCATCGGCCGCCGAGGTCACCGCCGAGGCACGTCGTGCGGCACCAACGGTGCGGGCGCCGAGCAGCTTGGCGCCTTCGATGACCGTCCGTCCGAGCGACCCACTGGCACCGAGCACGAGCACCGTGTCGTCAGGGCCAACGGGTGCGCGCCAGGTAATGGCAAGCCACCCCGTTAGGCCCGCAACGCCGCAGGCAATTGCGAGCTCGTCCGATACACCTTCAGGAACGGGGATCACACGACCCGGAAGCACGGGCGCAATGCGCTCAGCCATCACACCGCGGTCGTAGTACCAGTAGCGCTGCCCATCGGCCTTCGTGCCAACGATCTCGGTGCCAATCACGTACGGGACGTCGGGCGCTCCGGTGTGGAAACGCCCGTTGCCGATCGTGATGTCGACAGGGTTCAATCCCGCGGCGATCACCTCGATGACGTCGTCGCCTTCGGGCTCTGCGATCTCGTCAACCCGGGGAATCCCCCCGATCTCGTGAAGGCGAGCCGCGCGCATACGTCCATCGTAGTGGGCAGCCGGCTGTTTATTTCGAATCCCCCCCTGCAATGTCGCGTAGCGTGTTGGGATGCGGCTCGCGGCAAAGATCATTGGCTGGATCTTCGGCACGCTCGCCGGGCTGGTTGTCCTGCTCTTCGCGGCATCGTGGATCTTCAATGCGGCAACCGCGTCGCGATCGAAACCCGTAACCACGTTGTGGGGCGGCTCGTTCATTGAGGCAGGCGGGGTAAAGACCGCGTACCAGTCGTGGGGTACGCATGGCACACCGATCGTCTTGCTCGGCGGATTCCTTGAGCCAACCTGGGTCTGGCAGAAGACCGCAGAGTCGTTGGCCAAGGATCACCGGGTCTACGCGCTTGATCTCGACGGCTTTGGGTATACCGAACGTACCGGCCCCTGGACACTCGCCCATTGGGGCGACCAAGTGCAGGGCTTCATCGCCGCACTCCACCTTGGGAATCCGACGGTCGTAGGCCACTCGCTTGGTGCGGCGGTCGCCGTCGAGGTCGGCCAACGCGGTATCGCCTCACGTATCGCGCTCGTCGATGGAGACGCCCTTGCGGTAGGCGGCCCACCCCACTTCGTGACCTCGATCCTCGGCCACACACCGTTTGTCACGAGCATGGTCGAGCTGGCCACGATGTGGGACTACCCGGCCCGCGCGATTCTCAAGAACGCCTACGGCCCACACCACCCGCCGATCACCCACGCGCTCGTCGAGGCGTGGACACGCCCGCTGCTTGCTGACAACGCCGCCGCCGCGTTGATCGGCATGACCCGGCACGGCATCGCAGGATTCACGCGCGAGCAGTTGCAAGCCGGGACGCCTCCCGCCACCGTGATCTGGGGCGAATTCGACAACGTCGACCCGGTCGCGAGCGGTCGCCAAGCTGCTGCCGATCTCCACGCACCGTTCGTCGAGATCAAGGGTGCGGGCCACGTGTCGATGCTCGGCGACCCCGTCGCCGTCGCGCACGCGATCGACGCCGCAAGCGCACGCTAAGCGCCGAGGCGCTCCCGTGACGTCTTACTCGGCGAGGAGTGCGTCGAGGTCGAGCGGCCCCGTGAACATCGCGAGCGACCCGTCGTCGTTCTTTGGCCACTCGTCGCGCGGCCGATCGCGATAGAGCTCGATGCCGTTGGCGTCGGGATCGCTCAAGTAGATCGCCTCGCTCACGCCGTGATCGCTTGCACCTTCGAGCGGCCACTTCGCAGCGAGGAGGCGCCGCACGGCATCGGCAAGGGAGGCACGGTCGGGATAGAGCACGGCCACGTGGAACAGACCGGTCGAGCGCCGCGGAGGCGGCGACGCACCGAGCGACTCCCACGTGTTAAGGCCGATGTGGTGGTGGTAACCACCCGCCGAAATGAACGCTGCTTGGTCGCCGTAGCGCTGGATGAGCTCGAACCCGAGAATCCCGCACCAGAACTCGAGAGACCGCTCAAGGTTCGACACCTTCAGGTGAACGTGACCGATCGTCACGCGCGGGTCGATGGGCGGAAGCTCGTTCGTCATATCCGAAGGGTGCCAGTTTCACCCGCGGCTGTGCTTCAACGCTGCCTCCTCTCGCTGTGCGTCGGCAAGCGTCAACTCGCCCGAACAGACCTTTGCGTTCAACTGATTCTCGATCTGGTCAACGGCTGATGCCCGCGGGTACGGCTCGGGCCAGAGATTGCGCGGATCGTCGGGGGCGCCACCGAGCTCGAGGCTGATCAGGTGGTCTTCTTGGTAGGCCGATGTCGGGCCCGCCTCACCGTAGGCCTCCATCTGCGTGCGCTTCAACGCTGAGGTGAACGACGCCGGTGGTCGCACCGTTGCCGTCCAGCCGCGACGACAGATCGTCTGGCCGATCGAGGCCTGCGACACGTCCGGTTTGAGCGCACCAGGGGTGCGAACCGGATCAGCACGCACCACCGGCACGGAGGCATGGCGTTGGCGCGCGACGACGACGTACCCCACGAGCCCAACGACGACTACGAGGACAACGAGATCGACAAGACGGCGACGGCTCACGATCACACGGTTGCGCGAGCACGAGCCCCCCACAAGTGTCCTTTTGTGACCGTTACAGAGATGTTGCAGATGGTCGCGTGAGCACAGCCGCCGAACCGCCCAGCGCCCAGACGACGTACCCGAGCCACGGCACACCAATCACATCGGTTTGCAAGCCAAGGAGCAGCACCATCCCGACAACCGACCCCAGCCACGGCGCTCGGCGAACGACACGAACGAAAAGGAAGAGTGACCACACAGCGAATACGAGCCCACCGACGAGCCCCGTCTCTACCCCGAGCTCGGTGTAGCTCGATTCGCCCGCCTCGATCTTCACGCCCGTGCGCGCCGCCGTTGACCCGGCATTCCCGAGACCGTATCCCTGCGGGTGATGAAGCACCGTTTCGATTCCGCCACGGAGGCTCGCCCAGTGGCTTGAAGTGCTCGCATCCGTCTCGAAGCCTGCGGTCGCCTGTTTCCCGGTCGAGGCGACCGAAGCCGCCTTCGTGATCGTGCTGTGATCGGCGCTGCACGGAAGGCCGTGTGCGTGCGCACGCTGGCAGTCGAGCTCGGTCTTCGTAAACGTGGCGCGCGGGCCGAGGTGCGGGTACTCCCGCGCGAACGCGGTGCTGAGACCAAGGAAGACGATTGCGATGAGCGCGAGAGCGCCAGCCCTGCGCCCGGTGTCGCGGCGCGCCCACGCAAGCATCAGCAGTGCAGCCGCCAATGCAAGCTCAGTCGATCGCGAGTGCGACCACAACGTCGCCGCGGCGAGCACACCAACGAGTCCAACAAAGATGGCGCGCGCACGGCCCCGACCGATCCCGCGCGTCAGACCCCAAGCGGCCAACGCAAGAAGCGCGGCCGCGAAGAGATACGACGAGGCAAGCGGCGAGAGGAACGTCGAGATGAGTCGACGAATCGGGTGCTCGTCGCCGGTGTTGTAGATGAAGTTCTCGGGAAGTCCCGAGAGTCCCTGGTACGAGAAGCCCAGCTGGCTCGTGAACCATCCGGGCGCACCTGACGCGCGCCACCACGACAGGGGCACCAGGAAGACGTCGAGGAGACCGAACACTGCGACGACGGAGGCCGACACGACGATTGTCTTACCGACGCGCCGAATCTCATCGCGGCTCAGAGCAAGCCCGCGACCGAGGACGTACGCGCCGAAGGGCACGAGGTCGTGGCGCAGCGCGTACAGCTCACCCTTGTGGGTCGCGGCGCCTGCGAGCGTGCTTTGCGGCACTACGGCGTAGACAACAACGAACCCCGCGTACAACAGGGCAAGAAGATCGATCGCATCAAGGCGTCGCCTAAACGCTCCAGCTCGGAGCAAGCCGAGCACGGCGAGCGCGAGGAGAATCTCCTTCCACGCCGAGATCACATCGAGCGCGGCGCCACGCACCCCGGCGGCGAAGAGCTCGGCCGCGACCAGGTTGTGCAGAGCGAGCCCGACAACGAACACGTGCACGACCCAGACGGGACGGGCGAAAGCGGATGCAGCTCGACTCACACCGGCCCCAGCGCGATCAACGTGAAGCCGGAGTTCACGATCTCCACCGGGTACGGAAACAACGCCGCAAGCTGCCTCGGACTAAGCGGATCAAGAACGTCGTCGAACCCACGGGCACGCAGCAGCCGGTCGCGCACACCCCCGGCAGGCAGCCAGTGAACCGCTGGGAGCAGCGTGTGGGGGTCAAACGGAAAGAGGCGATTTGGCGTCGTCACGAACACGCGCTCGGCAACCCGGCAGAGTTCGGTGATGAACTGCTGCTGACCCTCGCGTCCACCAGCCACGTGCTCGATCACGGCGTTCGAGAAACCTAGGTCGAACGACTGATCCGGAAACGGCAACGCCCTGCCGTCGGCACGCACGGGTGTGACCTCCGGAAACGCTGCGGCAAAGCGGTCCAGTTCGGTGTGCCCGACGCCGGTGATCCGCCGAGGCCACGGATAGTGCGCCTCGAAGAAGTTGTCGGTCGAGCCGCCACCAAAGGGTGCGTCAGTCACACCGACGTCGACGACGGTGGTCTCCGCGGTAGGCGCGAAGCGTTCGAGGAACAACTCGAGCTTCCGCTCGCGGCTGCGCATCGAGATGCGGGAGGCGACCTGCCGCAGCATGCGCTGAGATTAACGGCCCGGGCGGGTGCCGGTGGGGCGGGGTCCCCACCCGCCACCGATTTCGCGTCGGCACCGACCGCTTACGGGCCCCAGAAGAGCCCGCCGCCAACAACTGTGGGCACAACTGCAAGGGCAGCTACGACGGCAAATTGGATCCATTTGGCCATTTTCCTCATCACCTCCTTTTGAGCGATTTACCCATAGGAGAGATGTCCCGACATTTGTTGTCAAGTGTCCTCTTTTGTTGACTCACCAAAGGGACAGGACGGGTTTGACGCTGTCCGAAACGGCCTGCATGATCCCGACGATTTGACAACTAGCCCCGCAAATCCTGAGTCGGTCGGAGAACGCTTGCGGCGCCTACGCCTTGAGCGCGGCCTCTCCCAACGCGAGCTATCGGCCCCAGGTGTCTCCTACGCGTACATCTCGCGCATCGAAGCCGACGCGCGCCGTCCGTCTGTCAAAGCGCTCCGAATGCTTGCGCGGACACTCGGCGTCTCGCCTGACTACCTCGAAACGGGATCCGAGTTAGGCGACACGGCGCGCCGTGAACTCCGACTCGCCGATGCCGAACTTCGGCTCCGGCTCGAGGGCGACGCACCAGGCGAGATGGCGGGCCTCCTCGCCGAGGCACGCACCGCCGGTGACGAAGCCTCGACGGTACGCGCCGAGATCGTCCTCGGCCTCGCCGCTGCCGCCCGAGGTGAACACGCACAGGCGATCGACCATCTTGAGAGAGCGGTCGCCTCGGAGCTCGTGACCCCCGCCTCGCGCCCCGACGTCTTTTCGACGCTCGGGCACGCCTACTCGTTCGTCGGCGATCCCCGTCGCGCTGCCGACCTCTTTGAGCGTTGCCTCACCGAGCTCAAACGCCTCGCGCCCGACGACGCAGCGTCGCGCGTGCGGTTCAGCTCCTACTTGAGTTACGCGCTGACCGACCTCGGCAACCTTCGCCGCGCGAACGAGGTCGTCGAGGACGCGCTTGAGATCTCTAACGAGGCGGCAGACCCGTACACCCGCGTTCGGCTCTATTGGTCGCTTGGTCGCATCGCGTACGAGCAGTCGCAACCACAGACGGCACTCGAGCACTTCAGGCGGGCTGTTGCGCTCCTCGAGGCGACCGAGGACACGATCCATCTGGCCCGCGCCTACCTCTCGTGCGCTGCGGCAGCGTTTGCCTCAACAGGCGATGTGGCCGATGTACGCCGACAGGTCGAGCACGCCGTTGGGCTGCTCGGCCCACGGCCGGCGGATGCCGATCTCGCAATCGTGCGGTGGCTTGAGGCGATGCTCGCGACGCGAGCGGGCGACGCCATGCGCGGCTGCGAGCTCGCTCGCGAGGCGCAGCGCCTGGCAGGCGATGTGCCGAACCAGCACGCGCTCGCCACCTGGGCCCTCGCCGACGCACTCACCGTCGCGAACGACCCGACCGCCGACCAGGCCTGGCGTGACGCAACATCCGCTCTCGAAAAGGTTGGGACGGTGCGCGAGCACGCCGAGTCGCTGCGTGGCTACGCGCGCTACCTTCGGGCAATGAGCCGAGAGTCTGAGGCACTTGACGTGCTGGATCGCGCCGCGGGTCTCGCGGGCACACCCTCGAACGACTCCGCTTCGGCCGACCGGTGATCGTCGCCGAGTTGCGGCCCGCCGGGCCGTACTCGCTCCGACTCTCAGCGCGCCATGCCTCTGACGCGACGCGGCGCTTCCGCGATGGTGTTCTCACGGCCGCCGTTCGCACGCCGGGTGGCACCGAGATCGTCCGCGCCGTTCAGCGCCCCGACGGAACGGTCGCAGTTGAGGCACCCACGGAGTTCGGTGTCGGACGCATGCGCTTCATGCTCGGCCTCGACGATGATCACTCGGCGTTCCTTGAGCAATTCGCCGAC
>CAIWTI010000072.1 GCA_903915545.1 uncultured Actinomycetes bacterium
ACGTCGAACAGAGGCTGCCCTACCGCCTGCTTGGGCGGCTCCCTTCCGCCGAGCATCGTCTCGCTCTCGTGCATTTTGTGTGGCTCAACCGACGGAGCGTGGGGCGCGCGCGGATCGCTCGCGGGGTCATCTCCCGACTCAAACGACGCGTGCCGGCCGGCCGTCACCGTGGCGCGCCGGTCGAGATCGTTCGCGCAAGCCCGATCCGGCGGCATCGCCATCACGAACCACGGCCGCTCACCGTGCCCGCGCGCTACCTGCGCACCAGCACGCCTGTTCCGGCTCCGACGATCTCGATTGTCACGCCGACGCTCAACCAGGCTGCGTTTCTTGAGCGCACGATTGCGAGCGTGGTGTCGCAGCAGTACGACGCGTTGGAATACGTCGTCCAAGACGGCGGTTCGAGCGACGGCACCGTTGAGATCTTGCGGCGTGTCGAGTCGGAGCTCACCGCATGGGTGTCGGAACCCGATGAAGGGCAGGCCGACGCGATTAACCGAGGGTTCGCCCGAACAACGGGAGCGATCATGGCCTACCTCAACTCGGACGACCTGCTGCTTCCTGGATCGCTCGCGTACGTCGCGCGCTACTTCAGTGGGCATCCCGAGATCGATGCGATCTACGGGCACCGCGCGCTGATCGACGAGGACGATCGACTTATCGGGAGCTGGATCCTGCCCCGCCACGACGACGAGGTTCTCCCGCTTGAGGACTACGTGCCACAGGAGACCCTCTTTTGGCGGCGTGCAGCATGGGATGCGATTGGTGGCGCCCTCGATCCGAGCTTCAGCTTCGCGGCCGACTGGGACATGCTGCTGCGGATGCGCGACACCGGCGTTCGATTCGCGCGGGTCCCTCGGCTGCTCGGCGCGTTTCGCATTCACGAGGGGCAGAAGAACGCGTTGATGCAGGATCAGGCCGCAGCGGAATGTGCGCGGCTGCGCACGCGGGTTCATGGAAGGCCGATCACGCTGGACGAGGTCGAGGCTCGTGTCGTTCCCTACCACCAGCGGCAGCGGCGGGCGCATGCGCTGCACATGACGCTTAACCGCATCCGTCCGCAGCAGACTGTCCTACCAATGCAACGCATCCTCGACACCGATCGCGAGCCGCGACATGCCTGATCGCTTGCGACGCGAGTTTCGGCTTGCCCGTGTACTTGCAGCAAGCCGTTTCGCGGGAGAGTTCGGCAGTCTCAGGATCGGTCGCGCCTGGGGTCTGATCAGGCCGCTTGCGACCTTCGCCATCCTTTGGGTGATCTTCGGGCGAGCACTGAAGGTCGGCGGGAGCGTGTCCGACTACCCGCTCTTCCTGCTGCTCGGCATCGTCGTGTGGGGCTTCTTTAGCGAGGCAACCCGCGATGGCATGGTCTCGATTGTCGAGCAGCGATCGCTCATCCGGCAGGTGGCGGTGCCGATCCGAGCGATTCCGCTTGCGGCGCTCTTCACGGCGGTCATCACGCTCGGGCTGAACTCGGTTGCGCTCGCGGTCTTTGTCGTCTGGCGGGGGATCGTCCCGTCGCTTGACTGGTTCTTGCTCGTTCCGCTGCTCGCGGAGCTGTTTCTCTTCACCTACGGCGTCGCCTTGCTGCTCGGTGCGTTCTTCGTGCGCTTTCGCGACCTCGGGCAGGTATGGGCCCTCGTCCTGCAGGCGGCGTTCTACCTCACGCCGATCATCTACCCGCTTGGACGGCTGCCCCTATGGGCACAGAAGCTTGAGCTGGTCTTCCCGGTAACGCAGGTACTTGAGGACATCCGCCACATCGTCCTCGCCAACTCTCGGGAGGGGGTTGTGACCGCGACGGACGCGTTCGGCTCGTTCGGGACATTCGTACCGCTGTCCGTGGCACTCGTCACCTTCATCGTTGGCATCGGCGTCTTCCGCCGTGAAGCGCCACGGCTGCCGGAGGAAGCGTGACGGCGACAAGGCCCGCGATCGAAGCAGTCGGCTTGTCGAAAGCGTACGGGCGCCGCGAGCAACGGCAGGTCGCGGTCGCCGACGTTTCGTTTTCGGTCGAGCAGGGCGAGTTTCTGGGTGTGATCGGGCCAAACGGAAGCGGTAAGAGCACACTGCTGAAGCTGATCGCCGGGATCTACCCTCCTACAGCTGGCACCGTCTCTGTGCAAGGAACTGTCTCGGCACTCACGGAGCTTGGCGTTGGGTTTAGTCAAGAGCTCGACGCTCGGCGGAACATCCTGATCAACGGCACGTTGCTCGGACTCGCGCCGCGCGATGCTCGACGAATGACCGACGAGATCTTGGCCTTCGCGGAGTTGGAACACGTGGCCGATCGGCCGCTGAAGAACTTCTCGACCGGCATGCACGTTCGGCTTGCCTTCGCGGTTGCCGTACACGTCCCATTCGACGTGCTGCTCGTTGATGAGATCTTCCTCGTGGGTGACTTGAGTTTCCAGGAGCGATGTGCAGAGAGCTTTCTCCGTTTCCGAGCCGAGGGCAAGACCGTCGTGCTGGCGAGCCACGTGCTGCCCGTGATTGAGGCGCTCTGTGACCGAGTCCTGCTGCTGCGAAACGGCGTCTGCGAAGCTCTAGGCCCCCCGAGCGTCGTCCTTCCGTCGTACGTCGGAGAGCCGCTCAGCGAATGAGCATCGCGAAGCCGACGGCGATGAAGAGCAG
>CAIWTI010000073.1 GCA_903915545.1 uncultured Actinomycetes bacterium
AGAAAGTGGTCATCGTCGGCGGCAGTGCGACCGGCTGCGAGACGGCCGAGTGGCTGCTTGGGGCCGGAGCAGAGGTCACGATCGTCGAGATGCTGCCCACTGTTGGCCAGGGCATCGAGTTGATCACGCGGAAGCACTTGCTCGGTGATCTCAAGAAGCAAGGGCTGACGATCATTACCCGCGCGAAGGTGACGATGATCGATGCGAACGAAGTGATCTACGAGAACGTCGACACGGGCGCGCAGGCTGGAATCCCGGCCGACCGCGTTGCGATGGCCGTCGGCTGGCGCCCGCAGGGTGAGAAGTTCTCGGCCGATCTCGGTGACCGCGTCGTCATCCTCGCAGGCGACGCCTCGAAGCCAGCCGACTTTGTGGCTGCGATCCAGGCTGGCGCCAACGCCGGCCTCGCGATCTAGCCGCTAGACGACGGTAATCGTGTGCGCCAGCTGGCGCTGCGCGCCGAACGCACGGCCTGTGAGGGCGTAGCTGGCGGCGAAGTTCGCGTCACTCGCGACAAAGGCGAGGGCCTCGTCGGCTGAGCGAAACCACAGCACGTCGGCCGCGTCGGCCATCGGTGCGCGCCGACCGTCGTGGGCGCCGGGAATCTGGATCAACTGTTCGTGCCGTAGCGGGTTCGCGGCGGCGACAGCCTCGCGATAGGGGCCAGCGAGCGTCTCTGAGAGCTCGTCAAGCGTCGAGTTGCGATCGATCGCGAAGAACGTCAGCAGCTTCACTGAGCCATCGCCGGGCACACCGTCGTCGAGCACTCGACGTGAGGTCAGCATCATCCCGAACCGCGTCTTGTCGATCAGATTCTTCTCGTCGGCCTGGACTGCCTGGGTGTAGTGCTCCGAGGCGAACGCTGCGTCCATCGACTCGAGCGACTCGAAGCACAGCTCCGAACACGCATCGAACCCCGGATAGGGGAGCAGTGGTCGGCCGCCGCGGAGAATCGCGTGATTCTGGATGTAGGAGGTGAGACCCTGGAGTCCGCCCGCAAGCGCGCCGTGCTCCGACGACCAGTGCGCCTGAAACTCCTCGAAGGAGAGGTGCGGAGCCCGCGGAGCCATGCCGATCCTGACGACCATCGGACGGGACCATAACGCCTCGTGGCGCATTTTTCTACCAAACGTTCGGCTGGTAGGCTTCGGCCGAGCCGGTGTCCAGGCATTACGACGGTGGAGGAGAGCGAATGAGCCTGCGCGATACGACCGACCAATCCCTTGAGGGTTGGCGCGAGGCGTACGCCGCGACGCCCGAGCGAAAGGGCGAGCTGTTCTCGACGCTTTCCGGGCTCGAAAGTGAGCCGCTCACGACGCCGGAGATGGTCGACGTCGACTACGACCGCGACCTCGGGTATCCGGGCCAGTTCCCGTTCACGCGAGGCGTGTACCCGTCGATGTATCGCGGTCGCCTTTGGACGATGCGCCAGTTCGCCGGCTTCGGCACCGCCGAGGAGACGAACGAGCGCTTCCGTTATCTCCTTGAGCACGGTCAGACCGGACTCTCGACGGCCTTCGACATGCCGACGTTGATGGGCTACGACAGTGACCACGAGCGGTCGCTTGGCGAGGTCGGTCGCGAGGGCGTCGCAGTCGACTCGCTCGAGGACATGCAGACGCTGTTCAACGGGATTCCGCTCGGTGAAGTCTCGACGTCGATGACGATCAACTCGCCCGCCGCGATTCTGCTCGCGTTCTACGCCTGCGTCGGTGAGCGTCAGGGAGTGTCGCGCGACAAGCTCCGCGGCACGATCCAGACCGACATCCTCAAGGAGTACATCGCGCAGAAGGAGTTCATCTTCCCGCCTGAGCCCTCGATGCGGCTCGTCACCGACATGGTCGAGTGGTGCGCGACGGAGATGCCGCTGTGGCACCCGATCTCGATCTCCGGGTACCACATCCGCGAGGCTGGTTCGACCGCCGCGCAGGAGCTCGCGTTCACACTCGCTGACGGCTTCACCTACGTCGAGTGGGCGCTTGAGCGCGGTCTCGACATCGACGACTTTGCGCCGCGGCTCTCATTCTTCTTCAACGCCCATCTCGACTTTTTCGAGGAGATTGGCAAGTACCGCGCGGCCCGCCGCATCTGGGCCCGCGAATTGCGTGATCGCTACGGTGCGCGCGACCCGAAGTCGCTCCTCATGCGGTTCCACACGCAGACGGCCGGCGTGTCGCTCACCGCGCAGCAGCCCGAGGTGAACATTGTGCGTACCGCGATCGAAGCGCTTGCGGCGGTGCTCGGCGGGACGCAGTCGCTGCACACCAACAGCTACGACGAGGCGCTCGCGCTGCCGACAGAAGACGCGGTGCGCATCGCGCTTCGCACACAGCAGGTGATCGCGCACGAGACCGGTGTCGTCAATCAGATCGACCCGCTCGGTGGCTCGTACTACGTCGAGCACATGACCAATGAGATGGAGCGCCAGGCCTACGCCTACTTCGACCAGATCGAGAAGCTCGGTGGCGTGGTTGAAGCGATCAAGCAGAACTTCTTCCAGCGAGAGATCGCCGACGCCGCCTTCCGCTACCAGGCTGAGGTCGAGCAGCAGCAACGGATCGTCGTCGGTGTCAATCGCTACCAGCTCGAAGACGACACGGCGCCGGCGATTCTCAAGATCGACCCGGCGCTTGAGGACAAGCAGATCGCGCGCGTGAAGGAGCTCAAGGCGCGCCGCGACAACGCCGCAGTCGAGTCGGCGCTTGCCGAGTTGAAGCGCGGTGCTGCATCGGACACGAACTTGATGCCGCTGATCGTCGATGCGGCCCGGGTAGATGTAACGATGGGCGAAATGTGCGACGCTTTCCGTGAGGTATGGGGCATTTGGAGGGAGACACCGACTTTCTAAGGTCGGTGTCTTGGCGAGAGCGAGGGGAGCCGCGATGAGCCAGACGTTTGCTGTAGAGGAAGTCGACGCGATCGAGATGTTCTTCGAGGAGGGTTGGACCGACGGCCTTCCCGTGGTTCCGCCAACGCCTGAGCGCGTCGAGGCGATGATCGCTGCGGGCGGTCTCGACGCCGACGAGGTGCTCGGCACCGTTCCTGCGCTGCGTCGCTCGGTCACCGTCGAACTCGCCGCCGTGAACGCCGTGATGGCTGGCTGCAAGCCGGAGTACTTCCCGATCGTTCTTGCCGCAACGGGAGCATTGCTCGATCCCGCGTTCAATGCGAATGCTGTGCTCACGAGCACGGGCGGTTCGGCGCTGTGCGTGATCGTTAGCGGGCCGCTCTCGCGCGAGATCGGCATGAACAGCCGTTTTGGTGCCCTTGGTTGCGGCAATCGCGCCAACGCAACGATCGGCCGTGCACTGCGCCTGATCTCGATCAACGTTCTTGGTGTGAAGCACGGCAGCCTCGACGCCTCGTCATTCGGCCATCCCGGCAAGTATTCGCTGTGTTTCGCCGAGGACGATCCCCCTGCACCGTGGGAGCCGCACCGTGTCGAGCTTGGCTACGAGCGCGACGACACGATCGTGACGCTCGTCCCCACTGAGGGGCCGCGCCAGGTTGCGAACATGCTCAACGAAGATCCCGAGGGTGTCTTGCGCACCTACGTCTCGTACATGAAGGTCGCTGGCCAGTTCATCACGGGCAAGGGCGGCCAGGCCGTCGTGATCATGGGGCCCGAGCACGCGCTCGCCGTTCGCCAGGGCGGCTGGACGAAGGATCAGATTCGCGAGTTCTTCCTCGCCGAGAGCCGCGTCTTTCCTGAGGAGCTCGAAGCAGCTGGCGTAATCATCGAGCGTGGCAGCCAGCACAAGATGGAGACTGGCGACGACGGCAAGCTCGCGACGTTCGGCTCGGTGGATGACCTCTTTGTTCTGACCGCCGGTGGCGAAGGTGCCGGCTGGTCGTCGTACATCCCAACGTGGGCGCCAAAGCTGCACTCACGTTCCGTGACGCGCCGCGTTCGTGTTGCGGGAGAAGCTCTGCCCGACTGCGGGCCCGATGCCTGCGAAGTCGTTCTGCCCCCGCTTGATTCTGAAAGGAGCGCGTCGTGACCCAGGTGACTCTCTACAAGCCCGTCGTCGAGGAGACGTACGAGCCGATGCAGCTTGCCGAGCGGGGAATCCCCACTGGCGGCGCCCGTCTGGCCCTGATCGACAACGGCAAGGCAAACGCGAAGAAGCTCCTGCAGTTGATTGCGGAAGAGCTTCGCAGCCGGGTCGAGATCGCGGATGTCGAGATCGTGAGCAAGAAGTCGGCGGGCGCTCCGATCGATCCCGACACTGCCTCGGCAGTTGCTGGGCGTTCAGATCTCGTCGTCACTGCGATCGGTGACTGCGGCGCGTGCAGCGCGTGCAGCCTGCACGACGCGCTGCAGTTCGAGCGCATGGGTGTCCCAGCGACGGTCGTCATCTCCGATCCGTTCGTCAATCACATCGCGGGGCTCTCGGCCAAGCTCGGCATGCCGGGCTACCCAACAGTTGTCGTGCCGCATCCGGTGTCGTCGAAGGATGAGGCGCATCTGCGTAAGCTCGCAGCGTCGGTTGCAGACACGGTCGCCGCGAACCTCACGGCCAGCGCAGTCGCAGCAGCCGCGTAGCCGCGAGGGGCGAAGTGCCCCCTCGATTGGTTATTGCAACAAACGGTTGGTAGATTTTTCGGTGTGAACTGCCCTACGGAAGGGATTGCATGAGCGCGCGCGAGATCAAGAAGGTCGGCGTCGTCGGACTCGGGACGATGGGGGCCGGGATTGCGCAGCTCTGCATCCAGGCCGGCGTCCCGACGGTCGCCTGCGAGAACACCCCGGAGCTCGCCGAACGTGGCCGCGCCGGAATTCAGAAGCAGCTCGACAAGGCCGTTGGGAAGGGCAAGCTTTTGGCGGAGGATCGCGACGCTCAGCTCGCGCTGCTCGTGCCCGCATCCGACGTGGCAGCCCTCGCTGGCTGTGACCTCGTCATCGAGGCGATCTTCGAAAATCTTGAGGTCAAGCACGACCTCTTCCGCCGCATCGAAGCGGCTGTTGGCCCCGACACCGTGTTCGCGACGAACACCTCAGCCCTCTCGGTCACCGAGATCTCCGCAGCGCTCGCGGACCCAGGTCGGATGGTGGGGATGCACTTCTTCAATCCCGCTCCGGTGCTGCCGCTCGTCGAGATCGTCCGCGCCGACAAGAGCTCGGCTGATGCGTTCGACACGGCCTACGCCTTCGCGGAGAAACTCGGCAAAGATCCGATCGCGTGCGGCGACACGCCTGGCTTCGTCGTCAACCGCATCTTGATTCCCGTTCTGAACGACGCGATCAAGGTGCTTGACGAAGGTGTTGCGTCAGCCGAAGACATCGATAAAGGCATGCGCCTTGGTACGAACTGGCCGATCGGCCCGCTCGCACTGATTGACCTGATCGGTATCGACGTCTACGTGCACGTGTGTGACGCGCTCTGGGAAGCATTCCGCGAGCCGCGCTTTGCACCGCCTCCGACCCTTGTTCGCATGCTCAAGTCCGGCCGACTCGGCCGTAAGAGCGGTAGCGGCTTCTTCGAGTACGCATCATGATTCGCGTCGTTATCGCCAAGCCGGGTCTCGACGGCCACGACCGCGGTGCCAAGATCATTGCCCGTGCTCTTCGCGACGCTGGCATGGAAGTGATCTATACGGGTCTGCACCAGACGCCCGACCAGATCGTCGAGACGGCGCTGCAGGAAGACGCTGATGCGGTCGGTATCTCGATCCTCTCAGGCGCGCACATGACGCTTGTCCCCCGCATCCTTGAGGGGCTGAAGGCTCAAGGCCTCGGCGACGTGCTCGTCGTCGTCGGCGGAACGATCCCCGAGGACGACGCCGCTGAGCTGCGTGAGCTTGGGGTCGCTGCGGTGTTCACGCCCGGCGCTCACACGAGTGAGATCGTCGAGTTCCTCCGCGACAAGTGCGCGCCCGTCGCATGAGCGTCGTCGTCTCGATTGAGAATGCGATCGCGGTCGTCACGATCGATCGCCAGGAGGCGATGAACGCACTCGACGTCGCGACCGTTCACGCGTTGCGCGATCGCCTTGCCGAGCTTGCCACCGACGCGACCGTGCGCTGCGTGATCGTCACGGGCGCGGGCGAGAAGTCGTTCATCGGTGGCGCTGACATCAAGTACATGGCGCAGGTCGACTACGACCAGGCGAAGGAGTTTGCAGATCTCGGTCACGAGGCTGGACGTCTCCTCGAGACGATGCCGAAGCCGACGATCGCTGCGATCAACGGGTACGCACTCGGCGGTGGCTGTGAGGTCGCGCTGGCGTGCGACATTCGGTACGCAGCATCCACTGCACGTCTCGGTCAGCCAGAGGTCAATTACGGCCTGATCCCAGGCTGGGGTGGTACCCAGCGCCTCGCGCGGGCAACGTCGATCGGCTTCGCGAAGGAGCTGATCTTTACCGGCCGGCTCGTGGGTGCCGAGGAGGCGTTCCAGCACGGACTCGTCGACGGTATCGCTGATCCAGTCTTGGAGAAAGCGATGGACACGGCGCGGTTGATCACGAAGAAGGGGCCGGAGGGTGTGGCGCTTGCCAAGAGCCTCGTCAACCGTGCACTGCAGGGCGACCACGCGGCGAACCTCGCCGATGAAGCGGCCGCGCTCGCGCACGTCCTGCCAAATCCCGAGGCGCGCGAAGGACTTGCTGCGTTTCTCGAAAAACGTCCTCCGTCGTTCCAGCAACCTGACGCATGAGCTTCGACTTGCTCACCGACGAGCAGCGCGAGATCCGAGAGCTCGTCCGGACGCTTGCTGCCGAGAAGATCGCGCCTCGCGCCGCCGAGATCGACGAGTCGCACGAGTTCCCCTGGGACGTCGTCGATGTCTTCCGAGACCACGACATCTTTGCGCTGCTCTTTGGCGAGAAGTACGGCGGTACCGGCACCGGCACGCTGCTTGCTCTCATCGCGATGGAGGAGGTCTCGAAGGTCTGTGCGACGAGCGGCCTGATCCTTGCCGTGCAGGAGCTTGGGTCGCTTGGGATCAAGCTTGCGGGTAACGACGAGCAGAAGCAGCGCTACCTTCCGAAGTTCGCGAGCGGCGAGTGGATTGCTGCATACGCGCTGACCGAGGCCGGCTCGGGTTCCGACTCGGCTGCGATGCGCGCGACCGCGAAGCGCGACGGCGACCACTACATCTTGAACGGCGGCAAGCGCTTCATCACGAACGCCGGCGTGGCCCACGTCTACGTGGTCTTCGCCAAGACCGATCCGGAAGGCGGGCACGGCGGTATTTCGGCATTCGTGGTCGAGGTCGACACGCCCGGGTTTGAAGTGACGCGGCTTGAACCGAAGATGGGCATTTCGGGTTCGACGACCGGCGAGCTGCTCTTTACCGACATGCGTGTCCCGGCCGAGAACCTGCTCGGGCAGGAGGGCGAGGGCTTCAAGATCGCGATGCGCATTCTTGACCGGTCGCGGCCGGGCATCGCTGCGCAGGCGCTCGGTATCGCACAAGGGGCGACTGATTACGCGCTCGACTACGCGAAGACGCGCGAGACGATGGGCAAGCCGATCGCGGCACATCAGCTGATCGCCGGCAAGCTCGCCGACATGGAGACCGAGTGCGAGGCGGCCCGTGGGCTGCTTTACCGCTTCGGAATGATGGCCGACGCAGGCATTGACGGCCCGGAGCTCACGAAGGCTTCCGCGATGGCCAAGCTGAAGTGCGGCGACGTCGCGATGTACGCGACGACCGAGGCGGTGCAGATCCTCGGCGGGTACGGATACATCAAGGAGTACCCCGTCGAGCGCTACATGCGCGACGCGAAGATCACCCAGATTTACGAAGGCACGCAGGAAGTTCAGCGGCTCGTGATTGCGCGCGAGATGGTGCGCGAAGATCGCGCGTTCCTGCTTGCCGGCGTCTAGAACTCATTCACTTGCAACTCAAGGGAGGCACGATGGCGGCTATGACGATGCGAGGTACGAACCTGTGACCCGGGCATCGGACTTTCCGCCTCCCTACTCGCCGAAAGAGGCGATTGGCGCCCCGACCGATCCTGAAGACGAGCGGATCGAAGTAGGGGTCGCGATCGTCGGTGGCGGCCCGGCCGGCCTTGCTGCTGCGATTCGGCTGAGCCAGCTCCTTGAGGACGACCCTGACACCGCTGAGCGCCTGGGTGAAGTGCCGATCGCGGTGATCGAGAAGGGAAAGCAGGCTGGTTCGCACCTCCTGTCGGGTGCCGTGATGAACCCGCGCGCGATCGAGAAGCTGTTCGAGGGTCGCAAGACGCTCGACGAGATGCCGATTGGTGATCCGGTGAAGGGCGAGCGCGTCTACGTGCTGTCGAAGAAGGGTTCGCTTCCGATTCCGCCGCCGCCGACGATGCGCAACCACGGCAATCGCACCGTTTCGCTCTCGCAGCTTGGCCGTTGGCTCGCCGAGCAGGCTGAAGAGGGCGGCGCGATGATCCTGCCCGAGACGTCCGCGACGAAGGTGCTCGTCTCAGAAGGCAAGGTTGTTGGCATCCGCACCGGCGATAAGGGGCGTGGGAAGGAAGGCGAGGAGCTCGGTAACTACGAGCCGGGCGTCGATCTCGTCTCGAAGGTCACGATCCTCGCCGAAGGAGTCCAGGGGTACCTCACCGAGGCGGCCGTCGATCACTTTGGTCTCCAGGGTTCCGCCCCGCAGACGTGGGAGCTTGGCGTCAAAGAGGTGTGGCGGGTACGCGGTAGCATCGACAAGATCGTCCACACGATGGGCTGGCCGCTTCGGCCGGGCGCGAAGTTCCGCGAGTTCGGTGGCTCGTTCATCTACCCGATGGGCGAGGATCTGCTGACGATCGGCATGGTCGTCGGTCTCGACTACCGCGACGCAGCCGTTTCGGCTCACGACCTGCTGCAGGAGCTGAAGACGCACCCGTTGATCCGCAAGATTCTGGCTGGTGGCGAGCGCCTCGAGTGGGGCGCGAAGACGATCTCAAGCGGTGGCTTCTTTGCGCTACCGAAGTCGATGCACGCGCCGGGGCTTCTGCTCGCGGGCGAGGGCGCCGGGTTCGTCAACGTGCCGACCCTCAAGGGCGTGCACTACGCGATCGAAACCGGTCGTCTTGCGGCCGAGTCCGCGTATGAGGCGCTCCGCCAGGGCGAGGCGCCACACGCGCTTGCCGCGCTTGCGGGCTACGACGACGCAATCCGTGAGAGCTACGTGTGGAGCGACCTGAAGAAGGTGCGCAACATGCGCCAGGTCTTCAGCAAGGGCTTCTACGTCGGTGGCGCGCTTGCATCACTCTCGCAGGTCACGGGTGGTCGCTTTCCGGGCGGCCAGGTACCGAGCCATCCCGATGCTGAGGCTGAGATCTTTGTCACCGACCGTGACAAGCACTACCCGGCTCCCGACGGCAAGCTGACCTTCGACAAGCTTTCGTCGGTGTTCGCGTCGGGCAACAAGACGCGCGATGATCAGCCGAACCACATTCGCGTCGAGACGAAGGTTCCCGTCGAGATCGCGAAGCTTTGGACGGCGATGTGCCCCGCTCAGGTGTACGAGGTGATTGAGCCAGACGGTAACAGCACCGTGAGCGTGCAGGTCAATCCGTCGAACTGTGTCCAGTGTGGGGCGATCACGGCAAAGGGCGGCCGCCTGACGCCGCCTGAGGGTGGCTCGGGCCCCGAGTACAAGGGCGTTTAGCGGCGCTAGCGGAGCGTGGAGGCGTCGACGTCGTCGAGGCGAGGGACGCCGACAAGAGCGAGCGTGCGGTCGATGTCCCGACGCACGATGTCGAGGTACTGCTCAAGGGCGGCTTGGCCGCCGGCCGCAAGCGCGAAAAACCACGGTCGGCCAGCGAGACACGCGGTGGCGCCAAGCGCGCGCGCCATGACGACGTCCTGGCCGCGCCGAACGCCACCGTCAAGCAGGATCTCAGCGCGGCTGCCCACCGCCTGCGCGATCTCGGGGAGCACGTCGAGCGTTCCGGGCGAGCTGTCGAGTTGTCGCCCACCGTGGTTCGAGATGTAGACGGCATCGGCGCCATAGTCGACGGCGAGGCGTGCGTCACGCGCTGAGAGGACGCCTTTGACGATCAGCGGGCCGTCCCAGAGCTCGCGGAGCCAGGCGACGCGGTCCCAGGTTGCGCGCTGATCGGTGAGCTCGCGATCGACGTAGGCTGCCACAGAGCCGACGTCACCCGGAACGACCTCGCGGAGGTTCGCCATCCCGATCGTGGAGCTGCGGAGGTACGACGCAACCCAGGCAGGCCGACGCAGCGCATCGAGAGCTGTATCGAGCCGGATCTTCGGCGGCAGCGAGACACCGTTGCGAATGTCGCGCTCGCGATTGCCGACCGCAGGTACGTCGATCGTCAACACGAGGGCTGTGTACTCGGCTGCCTTGGCGCGCTCGATGAGCCGCGCCACCACCTCGTCACTCTTCCAGAGGTAGAGCTGCAACCACAGGAGTCCGTCTGACACGGCGCGAATCTCCTCGATCGAGTAGCTCGAGGCGATCGAGACACAGAAGATCGTCCCGGCAGCCGCTGCGGCCCGAGCGGCGTCCAACTCGCCGCCACGGGGGTGTGCGAGTCGCGCAAGACCGGCGGGAGCGAGTAGAAACGGCATTGCGACGCGTTGTCCGAGAACGGTTGTCGACGTGTCGCGGTCGGCCACATCGGCCAGGAAGTGGGGGTCGAACTCGGGTCGCGCAAACGCTGCACGGTTGCGCCACACCGTGACCTCGCCACCAGCGCCGCCGTCGACGAAGTCAAAGATGCCCCGAGGCAGACGCTTCTTTGCGGCTGCGCGAACATCGTCGTAGCCAGAAAGCCGCTTCATCCGCTGATCGTCCCTTCGCTCATGCAGCGTCATCCTTTCTCGCCGCGCACGTTCGCGCAAGGGCGCGTGACGCACCTGAGCCTGACACACCAGGTGCGTATCTGACAACCGTTTGGTTGAATTCGCGCCGCACGCCCGCGATACTCAGGCGGCGAACCCCCGCGGAAGGAGCAGTCGGAGATGACGAAGTCAGAGGTTGTTGGCGCATGAAGTTCGGTCTGATCCTTCCGATCCAAGACAAAGAGAAGAACCTCTCGGAGCTCTTCGACGAGCTCAAGGAAACCGTCCTCGTGGCGGAGGAGGCGGGCTTCGATGCGGTCTTCCTGCCGGAGTTTCACCAGGCGCGCGGTGGCGCCCTCATCTCACCGCTTCTGATCGCCGCGGCGCTGCTGCAAGGGACTACTCGCATCCGCTTCGCGCCAGCCGTGCTCGCGACGCCGCTACACAACCCGGTTCGCCTCGCCGAGGACATGTTGATGCTTGACTGGATCACTCGCGGTCGCGTCTTCCTGGGTCTCGGCGCGGCGCATCAGGTGCCCGACTTCCTCGCCTATGGCGTCCCGCGCGAGCATCGCACGGAGATCTTCGACGAGGTGCTCGACGTGCTCGAGCTCGCGTTCGCGGGCGAGCCGTACGAGTACGAGGGGAAGTTCGTGAAGAGCAACGGGCACATCACGCCGAAGCCGTACACGCAACCACGCCCCGAGATTTGGATCGGCTCACACACCGACGAGGGTCTCGCCCGCGCTGGGCGCCGCGCCGACCTCTGGCTTGCCGACCCCCAGCGCGACGTGCAGACGATCGCACTACTTGGCGCCAAGTACCGGGCTGCGGCTGAAGAAGCGGGGAAGGTGCCGCGCGTCGGCATGTTTCGTGAGGCGTGGATTGGTGACAGCGCCGAGGAGTGCGAAGAGGTGTGGGGCCCGCACGCGCTCGCCATCCATCGCCTCTACTACAACGTCGGTGTCTACCGAAAGAAGTTCGAGCCGTGGGTCGACGAGGTGAAGGATCGTGAGAACTTCACGATCGATCGTCTTGCGCCCGGCCGGTTCCTTTACGGGAGCGGGGCGGAGATTCGCGAGACCGTCAAGGAGTGGCACGAAATCACAGGCGCCGAATACCTCGCGTTGCGGATGCGCCACCCTGGCGGCCCAGGTCACGACCAGACGCTCACCGCGTTGCGTCGGTTTGGCTCGGAAGTCATCAATCACTTCCCTGCATGAGTAACTGGGCCGCAACCTTCCCTGAGGTGCTCGATCGGGCCGCGGCGGCGTCTGCGGCTGGCGTCGGGATCGAGCTGCCTGACGAGCAGATGACCTGGCCGGAGTTCGCCGATCGCACGTTCGTGCTCGCGCAGCGGCTGCTTGGTGCGGGAGTCGCGCGCGGCGATCGAGTCGGGCTTGTCTTCAACTCGGCGGTCGATTCGTACGGCCTGCTGATTGCCTGCCAGCGTGTCGGGGCGATCCCTGTCCCGATCAATGTGCGCTTCAAGGCACGTGAGTTTGAGTACGTGATCGCGAAGGCAGGGATGAAGCTCGTGATCTGCGATCCGATGTGGGCTGACGCGCTGCTCGAGCCGGGAATCGCCGGCGCGTCGCGGGTCGTCATTGGCTCAAACGATCCGGTGTTTGCTGTGGGTGGGGAGGGCCACACGGCTGAGGAGGTGCGTGCGATCCAAGCACAGCTTGGGCCCGACGACGATGCGCTGATGCTCTTTACCTCCGGCACGACCGCGAACCCCAAGGGCTGCGTCCACCGTCATCTCGCGCTCGTGGCCGAGGGTGCGCTCTTCGCCGAACGGCTGCGGCTCACGCCAACCGATCGCTTCTGGACGCCGCTGCCGTTCTTCCATGTCGGCGGGTCGGACGTTCTGGCCGCAGCGATGTCAGCGCACTGCGCCACGATCCAGATGCCGCACTTCGATGCGACGCTCGCACTCGAGCAGCTCGCAAACGGCGTGACGGTTGCGTTCTCGGCCTTCGAGACGATCTGGCTGGCCGTGCTCGGCCACGAGAAGTTCGCGACTACTGATCTCAGCGCTCTGCGGCTTGTCATTAACGTCGCCGTTCCGCCGTCACTGCGCGCAATGCAGGAGCGTCTGCCGACTGCGGCGCAGATCTCGTGCTTCGGCTCGACCGAGACGACCGGCTTCGCCTGCGTTGGTGAGGCTGAGGACTCGATCATGGAGCGCAGCGAAACGAGCGGTAAGCCGCTGCCTGGCATCGAAGTGACCGTGTTCGATCCCGAAACCGGCAAAGAGTGCGCGCCAGGTGAACCAGGCGAGCTCGTCGTCAGAGGCCCAACGCGGTTCATGTACTACTGGGACGAGCCCGAGATCACGGCCGAGACGATTGACGCCGACGGCTGGTACCACTCGGGCGACCTTGGACGTAAGGACGCTGACGGCCGCATCTCGTTCGTTGGCCGACTGAAGGACATGCTCAAGGTCGGAGGCGAAAACGTCGCCGCTGCTGAGGTTGAGAGCTACCTCGTTCAGCATCCGGCCGTTGAGATCGTCCAGATCGTTGCCGCGCCCGACGCACGGTACGTTGAGGTCGCCGCAGCCTTCGTCCAGCTTCGTCCCGGCGCGTCGGTAACCGAGCAGGAGCTGATCGACTTCTGTCGCGGCGAGATCGCGACGTTCAAGGTGCCGCGCTACGTCCGGTTCGTCGCCGAGTGGCCGATGTCAGGCACCAAGATCCAGAAGTTCCGGCTGCGTCAGCAGATCGCAGACGAGCTCGCCGCCGCAGGCATCACAGAGGCGCCGAAGATCACGTCGAAGTAACGAGCCCCGGCTAGCGTTGGAACGAGGCGACGCGCGCGACCGCGGCCTCAGCCTCGGCTGCAATGTTCTTGACGATCTGCGCGGCCGGGAGCACTTCCTTGATGCGGCCGATGCCCTGACCGCCGATCATCATCCCGGTCTTCAGATCACCTTCGAGCGCACCGCGGCGCATCGCCGCACCTTCGATGCGCAGGCGCTCGAGGTGCGGAGTGTTCGAGTCGACGAGGCGCTGCACCTCGTCGGTGAACCCGTTCTCGATAAAGCGGGCAGGCCCGAAGAAGGCCGGGACAACCTGCGTCTGCGTCTCGGTTGCCTCGACAATGAAATCCTTGTTTGCCTGGTGGTACTCGCACTCCTCGGAGGCGAGGAAGCGCGACCCGACGTAGCCCATCTGTGCGCCCAGCGCGAGCGCACCGGCAAGAGCGGCACCGTCGACAACGCCACCTGCGGCGAGCACTGGGATGTCGACCGCATCGACGATCGCCGGCACGAGCACGAAGGTGTGCACCGGGTGGTGGCCGACGTGACCCGCGGCCTCAAAGCCCGTCGCGATCACGCCATCCATCCCCTCACGCTTGGCTGTCATCGCGTGACGTACGTTCGAGACGGCGTGGAAGTGGAGCATCCCCGACGCGCGGATGTCGTCGTTCAAGCCAAACGTGTTGGGATGCCCGCCGGAGGTGGTCAGCACGATCAGCTGTGCGCGCACCTTCGGGTTCGTCGCGCGCTCATCGAGGATCGCCTTCACGACCGCTTCGGCGTCAGGCTGCTCCTGCGCGATGCGAACGTTGATCGCGAGGGGTTTGTCGGTGAGCGAGACGGCGAGCCGGATGCCGTCGCGCACCTGGCCGACGACCGTGTCGACTTGCTCCTGCAGGGCATCGCCCGAGATGCCGGGCTCTTCAAGGACGAGTGCCGGCTGCGCGAGGGTGCCGAGCGCGCCTGCGTTCGAGATTGCCGCTGCGAGCCGAGCGAGGGTGATCGGGCCGATGCCTCCCATTCCTGCCTGCATGAAGGGGATCTCGATACCGATCCGCTCGGAAAGGGGGGTTGAGAGCATCAGCGCATCCTCCTCAGTGGTTGGTCACTCGGCCGCGATGCCGAGCTCAGCGAGGAGCGCCTCGCGCAGTTGGAACTTCTTGATCTTCGTGCCGGACATTGGCCACTCGGTGACGTACCGGACGTAGCGAGGCACCTTGAAGCTCGCGATCGTTCCTTTGCAGAAGTCGATCAGCTCGTCCTCGGTGACGTCCTTGCCCTCGACGAGTTCGATCAGCGCGCCGGGAACTTCCAGGTACTTCTCGTCCGGAACCGCGACGACCTGCGCGATCTTCACAGCGGGGTGCGTCATCAGGTACGCCTCAATCTCAACCGCTGCCACGTTCTCGCCGCCGACCTTGAGCATGTCCTTCAGACGTCCCAGGAACGTCAGCCGACCCTCATCGTCGACGACGCCGAGGTCGCCCGTGTGGAACCAGCCGCCCCTGTAGGCCTCAGCCGTCTTTTCGGGATCGTTGTGGTAGTACGAAAACAGGCCCGGGCCACGCACGGTGATCTCGCCGCGCACACCTGCGGGAACCTCATCACCCGTCTCGGGATCCTCGATACGCACACGGGTGCCCCGGAATGGAAAGCCGCCGGTTGTCATGCGCTTGTCGAGCGGATCCTTCGGGCCGCCCCACGAGACACCGCCGCAGGTTTCGGTCATGCCGAAGAGCGTGACCACCGGGGCGTCCTTGAATTTGGCCTGGACGACGCGGAGCGAAGCCTCCTGGCCTGTGTCGTTGACGAGCACGACGGACGAAAGGTCGGTCTCGTCGAACTTTGGGTGGTTGATCAGCGTTTGCGTGATTGTGGGGAACGTCGGGTATGCGAAGGTGCAGCGCTCGCTCTCCATCAGGAA
>CAIWTI010000074.1 GCA_903915545.1 uncultured Actinomycetes bacterium
CAGCGCCACGGCGACACCGAGCAGCCCGAGCGTGCGCCCCGACGTCCACCCCGCCGCGTTTCCGTTGACGATCGCGTAGACGGCAACGAGCAAGGCTACGGTCACCGTCGCGGCTCCTGCGAAGTCGAGATGGCGAATGTCACCTTCTCTCGTTCCACTGGGAAGCAACACGAGCGCCAGCACGAACACGAGCGCACCGATCGGCAGATTCACAAGGAAGATCCAGTGCCAGTCGAGCGTCCCGGTCAGCACCCCACCTGCGAGCACGCCAACGCTGCCGCCACCTGCGGCAACGAAGCCGAAGAGCCCCATCGCCTTCGCGCGCTCCCCCTGCTCGGTGAAGAGGTTCAGCATCAGCGAGAGCGACACCGACGAGACGACAGCGCCACCAATGCCCTGCACGGCGCGCGCAGCAATCAGAAACGTCTGCGAATCGGCAATGCCACACGCGAGCGACGACAACGTGAACACGCAGAGTCCGACGAGGAACACGCGTCGCGCCCCGAGGAGGTCGCCGAGGCGCCCGCCGAGCAGGAGAAAGCCGCCGTAGGTGAGCACGTAGGCGTTAACAACCCATGCGAGCGACGTCTCCGAGAAGCCGAGGTCGTCACGAATCGAGGGTAGCGCGACGTTGACGATCGTCGTGTCGAGCACGATCATCAGCGTCCCAAGGCAGAGCACGATCAGTGCCAGCCAGCGCCTGCGCGAATCCATCACGCGCTGATTCTTACCGAACGAGCTGACGTCAACGGTCAGGAAGCGTCTATGGCGCCGTGCCGCGCCGCATGAGACTCGCGGAGTCGCCCCACGAGCAGCCGGCTCCCGGCGATCGCGAGCGCGAAGACGAGCGGGTCGATCAGGAACCGGAAGCGGTAGTTCTCACCCACCTCCGTCAGATTGCCCACCACCATCACCTGCAGCAGCGCGGCCACCGAGATGGCGATGGCCACGAGCGTCGTGGGTGACATCCGGGAACGCTCCCGGACGAGCGCCCACCCCGATGTCGCCAGGGCGACGAGGTAGAAGGCGATCAGGAACCACTCGATCCGCCCGACGCCGAGCTGTCCGTACACCCCCTCGTCTACTGTCCGGTTGTACGAGCCGAGCGTTGCGACGTTCCCGCTTCCTTCCCACCCTGATGTCGGCGACCAGAAGAAGTCACGGAGCGCGCGCTTGATGGCGACGAGGTAGACACCTGGCCTGTGCCGCACGATCCACAGGTCGTCCTGCCAGTAGGTGCGTGAGATCGCGATCACCGTTTTGTTCTCCATGTTGATCGGAAACTCCGGGCCAGACAGCTCATCGAGCAGCGGTATGCCCGTCGGGGCGGCGGGGACGACGCCGACCGCGAAGTAGTCGGCGAGGGGCGAGTACGGCTTGACGAGAGAGACCGAATGCAGCTTCCCTTCCGAGACGAGCTTCTGTCGTTCTGCAAGCGGCATCGTGGCGACCACCGAACGGGCAAACCCTTCGCCCGTCCACGACGTCGTCCCAAGGACGCCGTACATCGCGTACTGCTTCACACACAGCGCGAGCACGACAAGCAACGGGAGTGCGGCCGCAGCGAGGAGAGTGCGGCGGTGTTGCCGACACGCAAGCAGCATGATCCCGAGCACCGCCACGAGCCACCACACCTGGAAGAGCGTTCGCATCAGGACGAGCGCCGTGGTGATGCCGAATACGACGAGCCCTCGTGCGAACGTTGGCTGCGCGACAAAGCGCGCGGCGGCCAGCGGCGAGAGCGTCACCAGCACGAACGTCGGGTAGTCGTAGGTAAACCAGTGCTCGAATGCGATCGTCGCGGGAGCGATGGTCATGAAGGCCGCGAGCACGAAGCTCGTCCTCCGACCGACCCCGACGAGGTTCGCAACGCGCAGGAACGCCTGCGACTGCACCAGCCCCAGCAGCAGGTAGGCGAGGTGCCAGAGGGTTGGCCACGAGGTATGTGCGATCTTGAGGGATAGCCCGACGATCGCGTTCCACAGCGGCGGTTGGCCGTGCAGGTACCAGAGGCTCTGGGCGAGGTGATGTCGGAGCAGCTCCGGATCGATGTTTTGGAGCTGCGACTGCAGCGGGCCCGTCTCAAACGCAACGCCAGCCCCGACCACCGCGACCTGCATCACGACGAAGATCGCCGCGAGCAGCAGCGAATCGACATAGAGCGTCGATTCCTTGAACCGGAGCACAATCCCGCGGGCCGAGCCCAGTGCTGCGCCGATCACGCTGCCGGGCCGGGCTGAGGCGGCGAGACGAACAGCAGCACGGTGCCAACGCGCTCTTCGCGATACCCGTGCGAGAGCAGCAGCCGCGAGTCTGTTGGTGTTGTGCTCGCGCCTTCAAGCAGCAGGTAGGCGTGGCGTGGCGCATCTCGTACAGCGGTGTCGTATGCCGGATGATGGTGCGAGCGGTAGTCCGTAGGGACAGGCGGGAGCACGCGATGCGCGCCGGCGACGCTCAGAGCCGCCAGATCCCCCTCCGACACGATCACGCGCTCCCGCGTCATGAAGGTGATGCGGGTGGCGATCCAGTAGTTGGCATACGCCCTGTCGATGCCGTCGTTGTTCAACGCCGCCAACGCGTCCTGCAGCGGCACCTTCTCCACGTCGAGCGCCTGTTGCGGCCTAGTCGCATGCGCCCACGAGACCCACTCAACGACGCCCACCACCGACAGCGCACCGGCGATTGTGAGAACCGCCGCGAGGCGCGCGACGCTTGTGACGAACGTTGAGAGCAGCAGCGCGATGCACGGCAACGCCACCACGAGATACCGGGGCTCGGTCGTCAGCCAGGTAAGCCCGCTCATCCCGTAGAGGAATGGGTACACCGCGAGAACG
>CAIWTI010000075.1 GCA_903915545.1 uncultured Actinomycetes bacterium
CGACCGAAAGGTGCGCGTAGATCTCAAGGAGGCCGGTCGTCGACCGTAGGAGCACGATGCGACCGTAGCCGTCGTAACCCGTAAGAAAGCCAACACCCTCAACCGTTCCCGCCGATGCTGACTTGATAGCGAGCGAGCGAAGGTTCGCGATGTCAATGCCATCATGCACGTGCAGATTGAACTGCGTCGTAATTGAACCCTGCGCGGGCCACACCCAAACGGACGACTTCCGCACCGAGAAGAGCGATGTCTGCGCCGTCGAACTCGGGGAAACCGCCGAGAACGCTGGCGCAACCAGGATGCCTGCCGAAATCGCGCAGACAGTAATAAGCCGCAGCACCTTCATGGGCGGCGGACCTTATCGGCACGTCACGAAAAGTGCAAATTGCAGCGACTTTCGATTTTCGCTGCGTACCCCTGGATTCCTTCTGTCGTCTGCGCTGACTACGACACTCGTTCGAGCGGAGCGTACTCGAGCATCAGACGGCGTTCCGACCCATCTTCAAACCGCACGGTCACAACGCCGTCAGGCTCGATGCGCAGAACGATCCCAGTGCCAAGCGTGCCATGCCGAACCGTGTCGCCCGTCGAAAGCGTCGGAATATCGGTGCGCGGCGGCGGCGCTTGGTAGTCGCTACGTGACACCGTCTGGCCGTAGTTCTGCCACGACGTTGGGCGGAGTCGTTCGCGCTCGACCCCTTCGGACGGCAGCTCGTCAAGGAATCGCGACGGCAGGTTCATGTCGCTGCGGCCGTACAGCGACCGCCGCGTCGCGTGCAACATCGTCAGCCGTTCCATTGCGCGCGTCATGCCGACGTAACAGAGGCGCCGCTCCTCTTCCACATCGTTCTCTTCGATCGAGCGCGAGTGCGGGAAGATTCCTTCCTCCATGCCGAGCATGAACACCGCGCGAAACTCGAGCCCCTTGGCGTTGTGAAGCGTCATCAGGGTCACCATTCCGCCCGACTCTTCACCCCGCAGCGCATCCTGTGCTGAGAAGAGCGAGATCTCCTGCAGGAACGACGAGAGGTTCCCCTGCGGGTTCGCTGCTTCGTACTCACGCGCGACACCCACAAACTCCTCAAGGTTCTCCAACCGGCCGCGTGCCTCGACGGTGCGCTCGGCTTCCAGCGCCTCGATGTAGCCCGTCCGTTCGAGCACCGACTCGATTGCCTCGCTCACGCCCATCTCCTGCGTGGTGGCGAGCAGCGATTCCATCACGTTACGAAATGACGTGACCGCCTTCAGCGACGCAGTCGCAAGGCCCGCCTCCTCGGCACGACCGAGCGCCTCCCACAACGAGATTCCCATCCCGTCGGCGAGCGCCTGAAGCCGAGCGAGCGACGTATCCCCCACTCCTCGCTTTGGACGATTCGCGATGCGCGTGAGCGATACCGCATCGAACGGGTTGTCGAGCACCTGGAGGTAGGCAAGCGCGTCCTTGATCTCAGCCCGCTCGTAGAAGCGCGGGCCGCCGATCACCTGATAGGCGACGCCCTGGCGAACAAGCACGTCTTCCAACACCCGGCTCTGCGCATTCGTGCGGTACACCACCGCCATCTCCGACAGGCTGTACCCAAGTTCGAGCAGGAGCGCGATCTCTCCGGCGACGAACCGGGCCTCAGCGTGCTCGTCTTCGACCTCGAGCACCCGCACCGGCTCGCCGTCACCCAGCTCCGACCACAGCCGCTTCTCCATGCGGTCGCGGTTGTTCGAGATCACCTCGTTGGCCGCGTTCAGGATCGAATTCGTGGAGCGGTAGTTCTGCTCGAGCGGGATCACGCGCGTGTCCTTGTAGTCCTTTTCGAACTCAAGAATGTTGCGAATATCTGCGCCTCTAAAGCCGTACACCGACTGATCTGGGTCGCCGACCACCATCAGGTTCCGGTGCTTCGCGGTCAGCAACTGCAGCAGCGTGTACTGGGCATGGTTTGTGTCCTGGTACTCATCGACAAGGACGTACCGGAACGACTTCTCCCACTTCTCGCGCGCTTCCGGGAAGCGCTTCAACACCTCGACCGTCAGCATCAGCAGGTCGTCGAAGTCGACCGCGTTCGAGTTGAACAGGCGACGCTGATAGAGCGCGTACACATCGGCCACGGTCTGGTCGTAGAAGCTCCCAACCCGGCTCGCATACTCGTCAGGGCCGATCAGCTGGTTCTTTGCGTTCGAAATCTGCGTGTGAATGCCGCGCGGAACGAACCGCTTCGGGTCGCGCTCGAGCTCCTCCAGACACTGCTTGACGACGCGAAGTTGATCGGCCTGGTCGTAGATCGTGAAGTTCGACTTGTAGCCGAGCCGCTCCGCCTCGGCCCGCAAGATGCGCCCGCAGGCTGAGTGGAACGTGAGGATCCAGATTGCACGCGCTCGCGGGCCGACTGCCGCCTCAATCCGCTCGCGCATCTCGCCCGCCGCCTTGTTGGTGAACGTGATCGCCAGAATCTCGTTCGGCTTCACACCAACCGCAGCCAGCAGATGGGCGACGCGATAGGTCAAAACACGCGTCTTGCCTGAACCTGCACCCGCGATCACGAGCACCGGCCCCTCGGTCGTCAATACCGCGTCGCGCTGGGCGTCGTTCAGATCCGCGAGGTAGGTGCCGGGCTCAGCGAGACTCACTCACCGAGCGTACCGGGGGCGCCTGTCGTGACCGCCTCGAGGAAGTCGCTAGCGGCGGTGCTGGGCCGCGATCGCTTCGACCGCAGGCTCGAGAAAAGCAGCGGCAGCCGCCAGTGCGTCTTCATCCGAGGATTTGAGGACGATCTCAACCTCGGGCCCCTCGGGGTGAAAGCTCGGGTAGGAGCCCACCCGGACCGTCGGCCAGCGGGTCGTCGCCTCCTCCAGCACTCCTGCAATCCGGCTCTCGCCCGTCGCAAATACCCTCCGCCAAGAGCCGATCGGCCGATCAAGCCCGATCTCAGCGGCGTAATGGTCAAACATCGCCTCCATCTCGCTTGGCAAGCCGGGCATCACCCACGCGTTGCCGATCGCAAAGCCGGGTGCACCGCCCCGAGGGTTGACGAGCGGTCGGCTTCCTTCGGGAAGGAGCGCCCATCGCGCGGCGTAATCGGGATCCCACGAGAACCGCGCGCGCAGGTCGGCCGCCAGTTCAGCCACCTCTGCCTGTGGAACACCGTAAGCGGCAGCCATCGCCTCTCGGGTGATGTCGTCGGGCGTTCCCCCGAGCCCGCCTGTCACGAGCAGCGCGTCGACCCGAGCGCCTTCACGACGCACGAACTCGACGATCGTGTCGAGCTCATCGGGAATTGATGCCGAGAGAACCACGCGGACGCCGATCGATTCAAGCCGCCGCGCCAGCCAGCTCGCGTTCGTGTTTTCGACGTCACCGGAGACAAGTTCGTTCCCGATCGTGAGAATTGCGGCCTGCATGCCGTGAGTATGCGTGACCGGGACGCTGAAGTTGGCACTCCCCCGAAAGGGTGTGTACCCTCGGTCGCGTTGGGGAGATATCCCCGACCGGTATGTCTCAGCGAAGCCGGTGCGAATCCGGCGCTGTCCCGCAACTGCGATGCCCTACCTCGGTAGGGACGAGCCAGGTCGCCTGAGCCATGCCGACGAACATTGCCCTCGGAGGAAGGGCGGTTCGAGCGGCATAGCCGCCGGGCCCCTCTCCCTCCGCTTACCAAGCGGAGGTTTTTTTATGGTCAATCGAGTTCGCGGAGCGGCCTTTGCGCTCGCCGCCGCGCTCATCCTCGTCACGTCGGCATCAGGCGGCGTCCGACGCCACTCGGGCTTTCCGATCACGCTGAAGACGGTAAATGGCAAGCTCACGCTCACTGCCAAGCCCAGCCGGATCATCTCGCTCTCTCCCACCGCGACCGAAGATCTGTTCGCGATCGGGGCGGGCAAGCAGGTCGTCGCGGTCGACGATCAGTCGAACTTCCCCGCGTCGGCACCGAAGTCGAAGCTCTCCGGCTACACCCCGAACGCCGAGGCAATCGCCTCGTACAAGCCCGATCTCGTCGTCCTGCAGTACGACGCAAACAAGATCGTTGAGGCGCTCGGCAAGCTCAACATCCCGGTCTTGATGGAGGGCACCGCGACGTCGCTAACCGACGCGTATGGGCAGATCACACAGCTCGGCCGGGCGACGGGCAAGTCTGCAGGCGCAACCAAGGTCGTCGCCAAGATGAAGACCCAGATCGCGGCGCTCGCGAAGTCGGTGCCGCACCGCACGACGCCGCTATTGGTGTACGAGGAGATCGAGCCTGACCTCTACGCCCCAACGTCGAAGACGTTCATCGGCTCGATCTACGCGCTGCTCGGGTTGAAGAACATCGCCGACGCCGCCGACAAAACCCACTCCGGCTTCCCGCAGCTGTCGGCCGAGTACATCGTCGCCGCGAATCCCGATCTGATCGTGCTCGCCGACACGAAGTGCTGCGGCCAGAACGCCGCCAAGGTCGAAGCCCGCTCGGGCTGGGGCACGATCACCGCGGTCAAGAACGGCACGATCGTCGCGGTCGATGACGACATCGCTTCTCGTTGGGGGCCGCGCGTCGTCGACTTCGTGCGCGAGGTCGTTTCCTGGATCAAGAAGGCACAGGCGTAAGCACGTGACCTCGGTGACGGGCGAGCAGGCGGTCGAGACAGGCGCAGTCGTGCCGGTCGGCCGCCGCTCGCTCGTGCCGGTCGTCGGGGCGATCGCGTTCGCCGTCGTCGCAGCGCTGATCGGACTCCTCGTCGGCCCTGTGCACCTTGGTTTGGGTGCGATCGCTCGGGAGGCGCTCTCGCACGTTCCGCTCCTCCATGTCCAGTCGGACATGTCGTCGACAGACAAGGCGATCCTCTGGCAGTTGCGGGCACCACGTGTCGTCCTCGGGCTGCTCGTTGGCGGCATGCTTGCGCTCGCGGGCGGCAGCTACCAAGGCGTCTTCCGCAATCCTCTGGTCGACCCGTACCTCCTCGGTGTCGCAGCTGGCGCAGGCTTGGGAGCGACGCTCGCGATTGCCTATGGCGGGGGGACCGTCGACTCGTACGACCTCTTGCCGCTCGCCGCTTTCGTTGGCGCAGCAGCGGGCGTCGCCTGCTCGACCGTGCTTGGACACGCCGGCGGCGGCAGCCGCAACCCTGCAGGTCTCGTCCTGGCGGGGGTCACCGTCGTCGCGTTCCTCACTGCGATTCAAACCTTCGTGCAGCAGCAACACACCCAGTCGCTCCAAGAGGTCTACAGCTGGATCCTCGGCCGCCTTGGTACCGCCGGCTGGCACGACGTGGCCCTTGCAGCGCCGTACATCCTGATCAGCTCAGCAGGGTTGATCGCACACCGGCGCGTCCTCGATGTCCTCGCTGTCGGCGACGACGAAGCGGCATCACTGGGCATCAACGTTCGCCGCACCCGCCTTGCGGTCGTTGCCTTCGCGACGATCGGAACCGCCGCAGCGGTAGCCGTTAGCGGGCTGATCGGCTTCGTCGGAATCATCGTTCCGCACACGATTCGCCTTGCTATCGGCTCAAGCTACCGCATTGTCCTGCCGCTCTCGCTCCTTGTTGGCGGAGGCTTCCTCGTACTTGCCGACGTGATCGCGCGCACCGTTGTCTCGCCCGCGGAGCTTCCAATCGGCGTCGTTACCGCGTTCTTCGGCGCACCATTCTTTGCCATCGTCTTGCGCAGCAGCCGCAGCTTCTCGTGAGCGGTTTCACCATCACCGATCTCAGCGTGAAGCTGGGAGGCACCGAGATCCTCCACAGCGTCGATGCAACCGTCGGGTCGGGCGAATGGATCGCGTTGATCGGCCCGAACGGTGCTGGCAAGAGCACGTTGTTGCGATCGGTCGCGGGTCTTTGCTCGTACGAGGGCTCGATTGAGATCGACGGACGTGAGGTCTCGGAGTGGTCGCGTCGCGAGACGGCTCGACGGATCGCGTTCGTTCCGCAGGCACCTCTGCTTCCACCCGAGATGCGAGTACGCGACTACGTCATGCTCGGCCGCACACCGCACATCGGCGAGTTCGCCGCAGAAGGTGTGTCTGACCACGAGGCCGTCGACCGCGCGATGCGTCGCCTCGACCTCGGAGCGCTGGCCGAGCGGCGGCTGCGCACTCTCTCGGGAGGAGAGCAACAGCGGGCCGTCCTCGCGCGCACGCTCGCGCAAGACGCCCCCATCTTGCTGCTCGACGAGCCAACGAACGCGCTCGACATCGGTCGGCAACAACAGGTGCTCGAACTCGTCTCGCTGTTGCGCTCGCAAGGCGACCTGACAGTCGTCTCGGCGATGCACGACCTGACGCTCGCGGCCCAGTACGCCGACCGACTGCTGCTCCTTGCTCAGGGACGTCTTGTCGCAGCCGGCGCGCCCCACGAGATCGCGACAGAGGCGCTGGTTGCAACCCACTACGGCGCAAACGTACGGGTCGTTGGCGAAGGCGGCGCGCTCGCCGTCGTCCCCGTGCGCCGTTCGGGATAGCCTCCACCGTATGGCGGCAGTCGCGATTGAGCTTGACGGTGTCCTGGGCGACACGAGTGGTCTGTGGAACGCGTGGCTCGAGGACGTATCGCGCCGAGCCCAGATCGATCCTGAGCGACTCGACGAGCAGCTCCCGAATTGGCAGCAGCTGCTCGAACGTTTCGCTGAGGATCACGCTCCGGTCTACCTCCGACCAAGCTCTGGCGCAACGTCGGCGCTGCGCAATCTTCAGGCCAATGGTGTCACGATCGGTGTCTTTACCGACCGTCCGGCAGTACTGGCAAACGTGGCGATCGCACACCTCGGCGCGGCTCGGCGCATAGCGCATCTCGAGACGGGCCCGGGCTCGCTTGAACGACTGCTGGCTGTGCTTGGCGACGACGTTCGGGTCGCGCGAACGCTCGCCGAGCTCTAGCGGCTACCGCGCCGCAAGCGCGAACACATCAAGTGTTCCCGTGAGCGCATGATCGTTCGCGTTTCCCTCGGCAGCGATCACGCGTCCTGCGATCACGATCGGGCTCTGCCAGTGCGTGCTGCCGAGTGGCAGGATCGCAACAACCGACCCGGTGGCGGCTTCGTAGACGTGGAGGCCGCCGTCCCACTGGACGTAGAGGAGGCCCCCGGACACCACGGGACTCGATCCCCCATTCGGCGAATTCCACGCGAGAACCAGCCGGTGGTTGCTCCCCAAGATCCACGCCTGCGTGCCAGCTGAGTTCGCAACAAACGCGTACTGCCCTTGCCAGATGGCTGGCGCGGAAAACAGCATCGCCTTGCCGGGCAGGTCGACAGTTTGCAACTCGCCACCGGTCTTCGCATTCACGCCCGCAAGGTGCTTCAGATCCAGCAACCGCAGCTCGCCATCCTTGCCGCCTTGCACGGCATACCCGCCGTCGAGCACAGCAGGGACCGTCGATCCGAGGTCGAGGTCGCGCTCATTCAGCATCTGTTGGTTCTTCGGCGTCCAATGGGCAAGCAGCGTCGAGGCGTCGGGCGACAACACAATGACCGAGTCGCCCCAGTACCGCTTCCCATCGAACCGAGCATTCCCCGTTGCGATCAGGAGGTTGCCGGTCGTCGGATCGACAACTGGCGCCGCACGACCCCAGATCGCAGCATCGCTCTCGGGGCAGCTGGCTGGCTGCATCACCACGTGCCGATCGGAGCAAAGCGCGTTCCAGATGCCCACAATCCGTCCCGTCCTGGGGTTGAGCGACACCGCGTGACCCTGGTAGGGCGGCGCGTCGCCGATGTACCCATCGGTTGCGGCAAGCAGTAGGCCTCCAGCAAGGTTGAGCGGGGAAGCGAGCTTCTCGTGCGTAGGGTCTCGCGTGATGCTCGTCGACCATTCGACGTGACCATCCGCGAGTGACAGGCGACGGATGCGCCCGTCGGGTGCTCCCGCGAAAACCGCTCCGCTCGATGGATCGATGAGCGGAGTCATCGTCGTGATCTGCGGGCTCCCGGCAAACGTGCTGTAGCCCGGTGGGACGAATCGCCAGAGGACGGCACCCGAGCTCGCATCGAGCGCTTCGGTCTTCCCGTACGTCGTCGTGAACACGATGACGTCGTGCCGGTGACCCTTGATGAGCGCTCCCCCGAGGAAGAGCGGTGACGAGTCAACGGTGCCGTCGATCGCAAACTGTCGACGCTGAAGCTTCGCCACGTTCGCAGCGGTTATCCCCGTTGCGGATGGCCCCGAATTACTGCGGGCGGCGTCGTAGCCGAAGCGCAACCAACCCGTAGGCGCCGACGCCGATCCTGCGGCGCTTGCGGCGATTGCCGCGCACACGGCCGCAGCCCAGACGGCGACGACGCGCCGAGTCACCGGTCGGAGATGTCGGGAGTCCGTGCCGCCCACGGCCCAGGCGGGGTCAGCAACGATTCGGCCTGCAGGTACGAGTACGCGACCGCCGGGAGGTCCGTCCACCGCTCAAAGCAGAGGTAGCGCCGTCGCCATTCCGGAAAGAACTTGCGATTGAAGCTATGGAGGCGCTCAAGCTGGAAGAGCCGATCGCCCTTCAGCAGCACAGCCCGCAACAGCCCGCCATCAGCGCGCAAGTACTCCGCCGCGACCGAGAAGTTGAGCGAGAGTTCTGCCACGCCACGGTTCTTTGCCCATGCGATCGTCTCGACGATCAGATACTCCATGAGCCCGTTCGGTGTATCCCGTCGACGCCGCATCTGTGAGAGCGAATACCCCGACGCAGCAGGCGACGGGACAAGCTGGAGGAAGCCCCCGACCTGTCCGTCGGGCCCGCGCCCAACAACGACGAACGCGTCTTCGTATTCGAAGAGCGCATCCATCGCCATCGTGAAGCCGCGCTCTGGCCAATTGCCGCGCCACTCGGCCGACACTTCACGCAGGTCGGCGCGCAGCGTCGGCTCGATATCCGCCGGCGAGAGAATCTCGACCGTGTACCCCGCCTTGGCAAGCCGTGTTACCGACTGCCGCACCTTGCGGATCGGGCGCCCGTCGAGCGAGAACTTCGCCGGATGCACGAGTGCTTCGTCGCCCAAGTAGAGCGAGCGAAAACCAAGGTCAGTGACATCACGCAGACACTCCGAGCCGATCCCGGCTATCGCAACACGCCAGCCCTTCGAATGCGCGACACGCTGGAACTCCGCAAGCAGTTCGCGACGCTCGGAGAGAACGCCAACGGGCTCGCCCGTGACGATCGCTGTGCCGCCCACGACGCCGTACGCAAGGAACGACATCCCGCTGGCTGAGAAGAAGAGTGAC
>CAIWTI010000076.1 GCA_903915545.1 uncultured Actinomycetes bacterium
ACCCTGTGAGAGCAGGCGCTGACCGCCGTTCTCGGTGATCGTGCGGGCGTGCGGCTCGCGGGCAAAGAGCTGCACGTCGTGACCGGCCCGCGCGAGCAGGCCGCCGTAGACGCTCCCGAGCGATCCGGCACCCACAACCAGGACGCGCTCCTCCCCGAGCTCCGACATCGCGGCGAACTCTCGCAGAGTTCAGCGCACCGCGTCAAACAAACGGTCGATTTATTTGGAGGGATCGGCACGACACGACCTTGAGTCGCCATGACTGCCCAGTGCGGCGTGATTCTTCGTCCTCGGTCGTGGCGATAGCGCTGCTATCACCACTCCCTGCGTCCTTGACTAACACCACCCTGGACAGCCCTGGCAACGAAGCGTGTCGTACCAAGCCCTCCAGAAAGATCTCAAGCTAATCGGTCAATGCTTTCAAGATCCGCTGTGTGGGCCCGTCGGTCGGGCCGCCGTCGACGACGAGCGTGGCGCCCGAGACGAACGCTGCCGCGTCGCTCAGCAGGTAGTGGCAGGCGTAGGCAATGTCGAGCGGCTCGCCGATGCGGCCGACGGCCGTCGTCTTCCCAGCCCGGCGCACGAGTTCGTCATCGCCCCGGAAGACGGCCTGCAGCGAGCCTTCGGTCTTGATCAGTCCGGGCGAGACGCAATTGACGCGCACCTCTGGCCCCCACTCGGCGGCGAGCGATCCGGTGAGATGCTCGACGCCCGCTTTGGCGGCGCCGTAGGCACCGAAGAGCGGTGTTGCGCTGCCCGTGGCGGTGGCCGAGATCAGCACGGCCGACCCGCGCGCTTCCTTGAGCAGCGGGTAGGCCGCCTGGACAACGTTGAACGCGCCGGTGAGGTTCAGGTCGAGCTGCTTGCGGAAGCGCTCGACGTCGAGGTCGGCGAGGTTCCCCGGCGCCGCGCCCCCGACGTTTGCGACGACACCGTCGAGCCGCCCAAACTGCTCGCGGATCGCGGCGACTGCCGCGGCAACCGCATCGGCGTCCCGCACGTCAGCGACCACCGGAAACGCCCCGTTTGCAGCAACAACGTGGTCGAGCGCCTCGCGGGTGCGCGCGTGGACGACGACCTTGGCGTCTTCGCGGGCGAGGTGCTCGGCGATGCCGCGGCCGATGCCGCGCGACGAGCCGGTCACCCAGATCACACGACCGGAGAGATCGAATCCACTCATCCCCCAGGGATGTTACGGTCAGCGAAGCGTGGTCACCGAAGAGGAAATGCAGGCGCTTGTCGGCCATCGCTTCCCGGGCGGTTCGCTGACGGTTACGCATTGGGAAAACGTGCTGCTGACCGACGCGACCGGAGCCCCGCCGCTGCCCGACGGGATCGTCCATCCGGCCTACCTCTTCCACGGCCCGATCGCGGCGGCGGGTACCTCGCTTGCCGATCTGTTTGCGCTCTTTCGGGCGGAGTCCGACGAGGCGATCCGCGCGGGCGGGTACGAGTGGACGATCAACCGGCCGCTGATTGAGGGCGAGACCTACGCGACCTCGGGCGAGGTGACGCACGTCGAGCGCAAGGTCAGCAAGTCGCTCGGGCCGATGGACGTGACGAGCTTCCGCATCGACCTCCACGACCAGGCCGGCGAGCTCGTCGCCTCAACGGTGTCGACCTGGCTTGTGCTGCGGAGCGAGCAGTGAACGTCGAGGTCGGCTTGGAGATCCCGCCGTGGACGATGGAGCACGTCGATCCCGAGAAGATGAAGCTGTACGCCGCGATCGCCCGCGACCCAAACCCGATCCACTGGGATCGCGCCGAGGTCGCCAAGCGCGGCATGGGCGACCGGCTGATCAACCAGGGCCCACTGAACCTCGCCTACATCGTGAACATGCTCCACGCCTGGGCTGGCCCCGGCTGCATCCGGTCGCTGAACGTGAAGTTCACCGCGCCGGTGCACGACGGCGACACCGTCATCGCGCGGGGCGTTGTGTCCGCGGTTCGGGAAGAGAACGGCGAGCAGGTTGCCGAGTGCGAGGTGTGGGTTGAAGGCAGAAGGCGAATTCAGGCGGTACGAGGCACTGCGCGAATTTCAAGCTGACTTTCCTTGACCCTATGGGCGTGTGTCATTCGGACTATTGATGACTTTGAGCTAACTGAAGTAAGGTGAGGGCAGTGAAGACCCCGCTCGGATCGCGATGTCATGCGTTCGGCTCATTCCGAATGCGACTGTTCCCGTGATCGAGCCCAGCACGAACGCACCTGTCCAGATCGAGCCCGCTGAGTTCGTCCCACCATGGACGGATGCGGGTCACATCAATGTGAATATCAACTTCGGGATCGTGGAGCAGTTCTCGGAGGGCCTGTACTCGTCACCAAACAAGACGTTCGAAGAACTCGTCACAAACGCATACGACGCGGGTGCGCACCGGGTGTGGGTGCACATTCCCGACAAGCTCAACGCCGACGGTGCCATCGTCTCCGTCATCGACGACGGCGAATCGATGGACGTGGCAGGGCTGCAGAATCTGTGGCAGATCGGTCAGTCAACGAAGCGAACCCGCCCTTCGCCTCTAGCTTCGCGGAAGCCTGTGGGTCGGTTCGGTATCGGGAAACTTGCGACTTACGTGCTCGCAAACGAACTCACCTATGTCTGCAAGAAAGGCGGCGAGTTCCTCGCGGCGACGATGGACTACAGGAAAGTGACTGGTCGACTCGCGGAAGCAGGGCAAGTTGTGTTGGATGTTAGACAGCTGACCGAGTCTGACGCGCGCGCGACACTGATGTCCGCGATCGGAGACGGAGAGCCTCTGGAGTCGCTTTTTGGTCCATCAGCGCCATCGAACTGGACCGCCGCGCTAATGAGTTCCCTCAAAGAGCGGGGTCTGCGACTTGAGCAGGGACGCGTGCGATGGATCCTTAGCGTCGCCCTTCCTCTTAACCCTCAGTTCCAGCTTTGGTTTAACGGGACCCCGCTTGCATCAAGCAAGGCGGACGGCACAAAGATTTAGACGTTCGAAATCGGCAAGGACGACATCGCTCGCAACACGACGTATGCGGCGTCGTCCACCGAGGCCGGGGTCAACCTTCCAAACGCCGGGCTGGTGACGGGACGCGCGGAAATGTATGAACTTCCGCTACCCCGTGGCCGTGCTGAAGAACGAGGACGCAGCCATGGATTCTTTGTGACGATCCTTGATCGGCTCGTCAACCTCAATGACCCGGAATTCGGTATCGAGACGGAACTGAGCCACGGTGTGTTCACCCGTTTCCGAATGGAAGCAAACGTTGACGGGCTCGATCCAGCCATCACCGCTACGCGCGAGTCAATCAAGGAATCACCAGCACTCTCAGATGTCCGGGCTTACCTACTTGCGGTCTTTAATGCCGCTCGAACCGCCCGAGCTGAGATCGAGAAGGCGCATCCAGAAACCCTGACAGCGTCTGAGCGAATCGCAAGTCCGCCCCCTGCACTTTCACAAGGACCGCTAAGACGGGCAGTCCTCAGAGCGATCGATGAACAGGGTGATGGCTTCCTGGACGAACTGATTGTCGGTGCGGCCCGGGGAAGTGACGGTGTTGCCGATATTCCGGACACCGAGAATCTGCTCCAAGGGATTGAGCTCTCAAACCTCGGATTCGAGCAGCGGATCGCTTCATACGATGCGACTCGCCGGATCATTCTTGTCAACCGTGATCACCCATTCATCGACAATTACATAGACGAACGGGGCGCCGTCGAACCGCTCCAGCTCCTCTCTGCGACGGAGCTGTTTACCTCGTGCTATTTGCTCGACGAGGGGATGGCCCCACGACTTGTCGCGGACATTCTCAACCGCCGTGATTCGTATCTTCGCGCCCTCGTGAGCATTCACCCCAGATCTGCGCCCGTCGTCGCCCGCCAGCTACGTTCGGCCGTGAACAGCGAAAAGGATCTGGAGGACGCCGTTGGTGACGCGATGCAGCTCCTGGGGTACAGCGTGCGTAGAAAGAGTCGCTCTGGTAAGACGGACATCCTCGCGAAGGCGAACCTCGGCAGGAGAGATGGCACAGAGAATCGAACCTACGCCGTTGTCTGCGATGCCAAGTCGACATCAACGAAGGAAGTGGTCGCCGCGGACAAAGTGAATCTTGGCCCGTTGCGCAAGCACCGACGGAAGGAACACGCGAAATACATCCTTGTAGTGGCTCCGGGTTTTGAGGGCGGAACGAAGCCTGACTCAAGCATCGCGGAATACTGCGCGGACGGCGAGATTACTCCGATCACGGCCTACGACCTCGCCCGAATTGTTGAACTCTTCCCAACTCGGCGCATCGATCCTTACGAGCTCGAGCGACTTTTTGCAGAGTGTCACTCACCCCTTGAATCGTCTCAGTTCGTCGATAAGCTCATCGACTCGGCCCCTCCACGGTCTAGAGCGCCGGTTGATCTGATCCTCCACGAGATCGAGCAACGGAGCGACACGAAGGCACCGGTAGCAATCAAGGGATTGCCCAATCTCATCTGCTCCAGCACTAATGGTGAATACGACCTCGGGCTTGAGGAAGTCACGTCGCTCATCCAGGGGATCCAGGCGCTCGCACCAACAACGATTTGGTCGGATTCTGAATGGATCGCTCTCCAAACGACGCCAGACAAGGTCAAAGCCGAGATTCGATCCAACCTGGAGGAGCTGACTCCATCCCTACGGGACGAAGGACTCAACGCGCTCGGTGTCTGAACGATCGAAATTTCAACCGATCCATCCTTTCCCTGCGCGGATGGATCCGTTTGCGGCCATGAACGGCCTCGTACACGAGGGCGGGAGCGCCCTCGTCGTTCTAGATCCTATGGCGGGTTCGGGTTCGGTTCCATTCTTCGCCTCTCGGTGGGGCCATCTCGGTATTGGCTTCGATGTCGATCCTCTGGCGCTACTCATTGGGCGCGCCCTGACGAGTCCCTTGCCGCGTGTTGCATTTCTCCAACGAGCTTCGGAGGTGGCGGCCCGAGCCCGGACGACCGAAGGCACCGTTGAAGTAGCGACTGACGAGGAAACAGCCGCGTTCATCAATTTCTGGTTCGACCGGCGTGCCCAAGATCGACTAGCCGCCCTTGCCCAGGAAATCGCAAACCAACCAGAGCGTTACCGTCCGGCGCTGTGGTGCGCCTTTAGCCGGCTGATCATTACGAAGGACGTTGGTGCCTCGAGGGCTCGCGATGTTTCGCATAGCAGGCCGCACATCGTCCGTTCAGAAGCAACGCTCGACCCGATCGAACGTTTTGAGGCCTCCGCGCGAGTCGTCGCGCAGAGACACTCAGCTGCTCGGCAAGTCGGCACCGTGGAGCCAGGTACAGCAAAGATTCGCAAGGGTGATGCGCGACGAATCCCACTTGAAACTGGATCCGTTGATCGAGTTGCGACTTCGCCGCCTTATCTTCAGGCGATTGACTACCTTCGCGGCCATCGTCTTTCGCTGGTTTGGATGGGGCACTCGCTGGCGAGCCTACGCGAGATTCGCTCAAGCTCGATCGGGTCACTACGTGGCCTCAACACCACCACAGACATCGAAGCGATCGTTAGAGAAGCGGGGGGTGGCAATCTCGCGCGGCGCGAGACTAACGTCCTTCGCCGATACGTGTCGGATATGCATCTTGTACTCGGCGAGGTCGCGCGTGTGTTGAAGGCTGACGGACGAGCGCGGTTCGTCGTTGCAGATGCAACCCTCCGCGGGGTATCGATCTCGATCGAGTCCATTATTACCGCAAGCGCCGCCGCGCATGGACTAGCCCGAATACACCGCTCTGTACGACCACTCCCAGCATCACAGCGTTACTTGCCGCCTCCATCCGCGGTTGGCGGGGCCCTAAGCCGGAGGATGCGCGCGGAGCAGCTCGTCACGTTCGCGCCGAGTTAGTACCCGACTCTTACTCCAAGCCTCAGGCGAACGATTAAGGACCCTTCTGACCCTGCCTAGCTAGCGACCGGCAGCACCAGCGCACTCGGGTGCTCCAACGTATGGAACACGCGCTGGTGGGCCTGCACCACATCCGCTTCGCCGTCGACGCCGATCTCGTGACCGGTGTTCGGGTTGCGGTCGAAGCGCGGGAAGTTGCTTGAGCTGATCTCCAGCCGCACGCGATGTCCCGGCATGAACGTATGCGCGAGATCCCACAGGTCGATCTCGAACAGCGTCGGCGCATCGGGAATCAGCGGCAGCGAGCGCTGCTTCACCGACTCGCGGTAGCGCGCGCGCACGATCCCGTCGGCCAGGTTCATCGCGTACCCGTTGGGTGCGACGTCGACGAGCTTCGCGGTGAAGTCGGTGTCGGGCGCCGATGACGACGCCCACAGCTCAACCTTGATCTGGCCATGCACGACGAGTGGATCCTCGAGCGGAACGGACGTGTAACAGAGCACGTCGGCGCGCTCCTCGACCTCAGCCTGGTCGGCGATGCCGGCGTAGGCGATCGTCGGCATCAGCGTCTTACCAAGCACCGTCGGCACCGGATCGAGCGGGTCGTACACAAAGCGGTCGGTGTGCTCCTCGCCCACCGGCGGCTCGTGCGTGAGCACGCCATCGCCCGCGAGCGAGTTCGCCGCGCCGTGCGAGTGCAGATACAGCCGCGTCTCGAGATGCGGCGGTGGCCAGGCCTCGGCCTCGCGCCAGTCGTTCGCACCCATCTGCCAGTAACGAATCCCACCCTCGGCCCCCGTGTCGGCGCCGAGCAGCCAACGGTCGAACCAATCGAGGCACAGCGGTGTGGAGAGATTCACGCCACACAGAGCGTCGGGGCCAAACTCGATCTCGCCCGTCTTGCTCGTCGAGAACGGTGATACGTAGTTCGTGTGCTCCCACGGCCCACACACCACCCGGTGCGGCGCATGTGGCGACAGCGCGCGGTACAGGTCGAAGTGCGCCTTCAGGAAGTTGTCGTACCAACCGACGATCGACAGCATCGGCGCCTTCAGCCGCTCGGGCTGTGCGAGCACGTCGACCGCACGCCAGTAGTCGTCGTAGTCGGGATGCTCAAGCCACTCCTTGAACTGAATGTCGCCGCAGCGCTCGAGCAGCGGATGGTTCGAGATCGGCAGTCGAGCCGCCACCTCGCCCGCCTTGCGAATCGACTCGGCGTACTCCGCCTTCAGCGCCGCGCGCGTCTCGTCGTCGACATCGAGCCGCGCGATCGACTCCGACAGCGTCATGTACGACCAGTAGACGTTCCAGCCAAGCTCGAACGCGCCATTCGTATAGACCCACCCGTCGTGAATGTCGGCGCCGGTGCCGAGCACCGCGGCCGCCTTCAGCTCGGGCCGGCCGAGCGCCGTCATGTACAGCGCGGTCGAGGCCGAATAGGCCGTGCCGTAGACGCCCACGCGGCCGTCGCACCACTCCTGGTCGACAACCCAGTTCAAGCAATCCTCACCGTCGGCGGTCTCGTGCACAAACGGATGCCACGCAGCCTCGCTGCCCGAGCGCCCACGCACCTCCTGCACAACCACCGCATACCCGCGCTTCACCGACTCCAGCGGATTCAGCAGCAGCACCCCGACGATGAACCCCGCCGAGCGGCTGCCGCGGATGCGCGACACAAGCGTCGGGAACGGACCATCCCCTTCGGGCAGGTAGACGTCAGTCGCGAGTGCAACACCGTCGCGCGTCGTGACCTTCAGGTCGCGCAGGACGCGGACGGTCGAGCTCACCGCTTGACCTTGTAGCCGTGGGCGTCGCGATCCCACGTCTCGGGCGTCAGCCCCTGCTCGCGCAGCTTGTACTTCTCCACGCGCTCACTCGCGTTCTTCGGGAGCGCATCCATGAAGCGCACGTACCGGGGAATCGCGAAATGGGCCATCCGTCCGTGACAGTAGTCGAGAAGCTCCTCGGGAGCGAGCGTCGCGCCCGGCTGCAACACCCCCGCGATCACGACCTCCGACTCCGACAGCTCCGACGCCACGCCATACGCGGCTGACTCAAGCACCGCCTCGTGCGTGTTCACTGCCGACTCAACCTCCCACGACGAGATGTTCTCGCCGCGGCGGCGGATGCAGTCCTTCATCCGGTCGATGAAGAACAGAAAGCCGTCCTCGTCCATCGTGCCGCGATCGCCCGTGTGAAACCACAGGTTCTGCCACGCCTCGACCGTCTCGGCCTCACGCCGGTAGTAGCCCGAGAAGATCGCGCCCGCCATCTTCGGCCGCACGACAATCTCGCCCGGCGTGTTCGGCGGCACGATCTCGTCGTTCTCGTCGACGATCCGCACCTCGTAGGTCATCGACTCGCGCCCGGCCGACCCGATCTTGCGGTTGTCGAGACGGTTCTCGCACGACATCGGGCACTCCGTCATCCCGTACACCTCGACGAGGCTCATCCCGAAGCGGCGCTCGAAGTCCTCCCAGATCTCCACCGGGCACGGCGCACCAAACGCGATCCGCACCGGGTTGTCGGCATCCGATGGGCTCGGCGGCTGCTTGTAGAGCATCATCACGAGCGCGCCCATGTAGTTGAACGCGGTGATCTCCTTCTCGCGCGCCACCTCCCAGAAGTTCTTCACCGGGAAGCGCTGATCCATCACGAACGAGCCGCCCGCCTCCATCGCCGCGCACACCGTCGTGTACTTCGCGTTGTTGTGGAACAGCGGGAACGCCGTGTAGAGCCGGTCGCTCGCCTCGTAGCCCATCAGCCACACGAGATGACGTGTCAAGTGAATGACGGCGTCGTGCGAGAGCACCACACCCTTCGGCGGGCCGGTCGTGCCCGACGAGTGCAGCACGACGGCGGTGTCACCGCGGCGCACCGTCGGCATCGGCACTGGGCCACCCGTGTTGTAGAGGTCGGCGAGATCGTGCACGGCAACGCGCGACGGGAGATCAACGCTCCCCTCCCCCGGCTCGTTGCGATTCACGATCACCTGCTTGACCTTCGGCAGCTCGTCGATCACCGCCGCCAGGTGCGGCAGGAAGAGCTCGTCGACAACGAGCGCCTCAGCGTCGGCATGGTCGACGATGTAACGCAGCGCCCCACCGCGCGAGGCGGTGTGCACCGGCACCTCCACGATCCCCGCCTTCTGCAGACCGAACCACGTGTCGATGTTCTCGATGCTGTTCTGCATCATCACCGACACATGCGCGCCCTGCTCAAGGCCGAGCGACGCGAAACCGGCCGACGTGCAGTCGGTTAGATGGTCAAGCTCGGCGTAGGTGCGAACAACCCCGTTGACCTCGGCCGCAACCTTGTCGCCGCCAATCCGGGCGCGATGACGAATCCACTCGGGAAACGTGCGTGGATCATCGGAGCGCAGCGTGAAACCGGAGCCTCGCGCCACAATCGCCTCCGCGCGTTAGCCGCGAGCTCGGAGCAGCTCGACGAGCTTGGGAACGATCGTGTGCAGATCGCCCACGATGCCAAGGTCGGAGTAGTCGAAGATCGGCGCGTGGCCGTCTTTGTTGATCGAGACGATCGTCCCGGAGCCCTGCATGCCGACCTTGTGCTGGATCGCGCCCGAGATACCCAGGCCGATGTAGAGCTTCGGCGTAATCGTCTTGCCGGTCTGGCCAACCTGCGTCGCATACGGGTACCAGCCCGCATCGACAACCGCGCGGGTCGACGCGACCGCGCCGCCAAGAACCTCGGCGAGCTCCTCGGCCAACTTGAAATGCTCTGCCGCACCCAGGCCACGACCGCCGGCGACGATGATGTCTGCCTCTTCGATCGACGGGCCCGACTGCTCGGCACGATCCTGGCTCACGAGCACCGCTGCCGTCGAGAAATCCTGCAGCTCGATCGCGGCGTTCTCGACCCGAGCCGAACCGCCCGTCTCCTCCGCTGCATACGTGCCCGAGCGAACGATGCCGATGCGCGGGGTGCCCTTCCAGGCGACCTCGACGTACACCGAGTCGCCAAGAGCTGCGCGCGTGCCAATCAGCTCGCCGCCGCGCTCCTCAACACCCGCGAGATCCCAGTTGACGCCCGCCTCAAGCCGCGCCGCAAGACCAGCCGCGAGATCGGAAGCAAGCACCGACTGTGCGAAAAGGACGTTGTCGAAACCCTGCGCGGTCACGAGACCGGCGATCACATCGACGCGCGGCTGCGGCAGCGCCGACTCGAGGCGCGCATCGTCAGCGACGTAGACGACCTGCGCACCGTACGCGCCGGCGCCCTCGGCCAGACCGGCAACGCCGGAGCCGATCACGACACCGGCAACCTCGCCACCGAGCTTCGCGGCCCGCGAGAGCACACCCAGCGAACCCGCATGGAGCTTGCCGTCAACCGTCTCGAGGAAGACGAGCGTCTTCACAGCAGCTTCTTCTCCTCAAGGAACGCGACGATCTGCTCGGCCGCCGTACCGTCGTCCTCGATCTTCTTCGAGTCGCCACGAGGCGGCGGCGGCGAAAGGGTCAGCACGGTCGTCTTCGAGCCAGCCTCACCCGCGCGACCAGCCTCGGCGCCGATGTCGGCAAGCGAGACGATGTCCTGCGGCTTCTTCTTCGCGCCCATGATTCCCTTGAGCGAGGGGTAGCGCGGCTCGTTGATCGCATCCGACACCGCAACGACGGCCGGAAGCGGAGCCTGAATCGTGTCGTAGCCGTTCTCGGTCTGGCGCTTGCCGGTGACGCTCGAACCCGAAACGGTCAGCTCAGCGACCTGCGAGATCAGCGGACGGCGCAGGCGATCAGCGACAGCGGCCCACAGCACGGCGCCATCGGAGTCGGAGGCCTGCTGGCCAAAGAGGACGAGGTCGGCGTTCTCGCGCTCAAGCGCCTTCGCGAGCGCGTACGACGTGGCAACAAGGTCAGAGCCGGCGGCAGCGTCGTCGCTCACGAGCACAACGCGATCGGCACCCATCGCGAGACCCTTGCGGATGCCGTCGAGCGCCTTCTCGGGGCCGAGCGAGACGAGCACGACCTCACCCTCACCCGTCGCCTCCTGGATGCGCAGCGCCTCTTCGATCGCGTTCGCGTCGTACGGGTTCAGCACACCATCAGCGGAGCGGTCGAGGCGCTTGGTGCCACCATCGATCCTCCGGGCTGACCCGGCGTCGGGAACGCTCTTCACACAGACCGCAATGCGCACGGCGAGAGACTATTCAACCAAACGGTTGTTCTGCAAGCGGAACCGTTTCGGCTACTTCGATGCGGTGAGGTCGTAGAGGGTGACCCCACCCACCGTGGTCGCCGTTAAGTTCGCCGTGACCCACGAGGAGATCGCTGTCGAACTCGCCGACAACCTGAACGTTCCTTCGGAATCTCGCGGTGCCTAGTAGTCGTGGTGCGAAATGTCGTTCCTCGCGCGGTCAAGCGAGGCAATCACATACGCGTGCGAATTAGCACCCTTGAGCGTGATCCATACGGGCGCGATCGGCGCGCAGAAGGACGGCTGCTTCGCTGTCGGCGTCACGACGATCTCAGTCGGCTCATCAACGCCACCCTGGATCACACGGAGCTCCTCGGTTACCTGCCGCGGCGGGTTGACCGTCGACTGCATCGAATACGAGTTGTCGCTGTTCAGCTGCGGGACCCAACGACTGAGCGGCACAGGATCGGTCGACCAAGGGTCAAGCCGGAACCAGACGGTGCCCGCTGCGTCGTCGTACGACTGGTAGTGCCCTGAGTTCTTTGCGCTCTTCGACACCGACTGTGAGTAGTAGGCCTCGTTGGCATAGGAGCCAGTGGAGGCGACTGCCTGGAGATTCTCAAGACACTTCGCCGAGTCCGTCGGATTCGCCGTGTCGGCAGTGACGAGCACCGAGTAGTACTCGCCGACGTGATTGCCCTGATAGTGGACGAGCGAGTACTTCACGGAGACGTTAACGGTCACCGGCGGCCGAACGGGAGGTGCCTTGACCGTGAACGACTCGGCGCTTCCGACGCACTTCGTCTGCAGCGTCTCGTACGTGGGCGTCACAACACGGAACTGGTCAGGCCCGTACGCGTTGCCGGGATCAGGGAAGGTCAGCGTGAACGAGCCGTCGGTGTTCGCGAACACCGTGTCGAGCGGATCCTTGTACCGCAGCTTCTCAACATCAGTCGTCGGGTTGCGATAGGCGCTCACGGCCGGGGCGAAGCCGCACACGCCGCCTCCGGTCACTCGGCCCGTCACGGTGACGGTGTGCGACGGATCGTCGGCGAAGCCGTCCACGGTGACCTTCACGTCGTTGAAAGACGTCGGTGACTTGGCAGGATCGCCGTAGCCCGGCACGGTCGCCTCTATGTTGAACGCCGTCTTGTCGTACTTGCACTGGCTTTGGAGCCCGAGACTTCCTGTGATGCCAAAGACAATGAGCTGCGGCGTCCGCGCAAGCGGAATGTTCGCCGAGGCGTGTCCCTTGGTATCGAACACGAGCGTGCCGTGCCAGTCGGGCGTGTTTTCCGTACCGGTGTTGGAAATGCGTCCGGTTGCGGGGTCGGTGAACCAGATGTACTGCGAGCTACGGAACACCTTGACGTCGAGCTTTGTTCCATCGGTGATGCAGTCGGCGAAACGGCTCGCTGGCCCGCTGACCGACGCAACGAAATTCGTATGGGCGTAGACGCCGTCTTTCGTCACATCACCAAGGGCGAGCGTGACCAGTGACGCGGGCGGTGGCGGGGGTGGCGGCAGCGGCTTCGGGAACGGCATCGTGAAGCTCTGCGTCGCATCAAGACACGTCGCAGTGTCAGGCCCGGTGTTCGGAACCGATACGCGGTAGGCGCCACCCGAGTAGTCACCCTTCTCAATGAACGTCACCGAGTAGGTGCCGTCGGCACCCGTCTGCGTGGTCGCAATCGAATTCCACGAGGAGCCGGTCGCGTAGTCGACACTGACGTCAACGCCAACGCGACAGCTCTTCGAAACCGCTTCGAGGTTGCCCGTGAGCGTGACCGACTTCGCAACGTTGTCGATCGCCGGAGCGGTGAGGTCGCGGTAGTCGACGCTTGCGCCGTCGCAAACAACACCCTTACGCGTTTCCGCCGGCACTGACGCGCGGAACGCAAGACTCGGCACGTACGTGCGCAACGTCACAGAAGACGTGGGTGACTTGCCAATCCCATCGCCGGTGAACGCCCCGACATAGCCGGAACGCAGCCAATCGATGGTCGATCCAGTGAGTGTTGCGGGGGAGTCGCCACCCTCGACCGTGATGTTCGCACCCTGCACGCACGAGCCCGATGACGAAGTGAGCTTCGCGTCGAATTGGAAGTGCGCCGGAACGACAGTCGGTGGGCCGAGCGTCACCTTCGGGATAAAGGTCAGCGACCGGGTCGCAGGCTCGTCGGGCACGGAGAGAGGCCCGATCGCACCGAGGCAGTTGAAGCGGTCGACCTTGTCCGCATCCACGCGGAACTGCCACTCAAGGTCGGGCTGTCCGGGAGAGGAGATGTCGCCAGCGAAGTGCCCCTTCGCATCGAGGATGACCGGCGAGCCCACGGCCTCCCAGCTGTCGTCAGCGCCTGGCGCGCCGAGTGTCGCGTTGTCGAACTTGAGGTGCGCTGAGCTGTCGGACGTTGCGATCGAGCGGGCCGCGGGGCCGTCGACACGCGCGTTCACGTTGATCACCCAGCGCGACGCCTTGGTCGCGATGACGTCGGGGTTCGGCTGAGTGCCCTGCCCGTAGATGCTCGACGCAAGCGGGTTACCGTTGATCGCGTAGACGAGTGCTGAGAGCGAGAACTGCAGGTTGTCGCCGATCAGCACCTCGTTCGGCTGCCCGTTTCCAAAGAAGTTCTTGCGGAACACATAGGTGACGCGGCCAACGGTGACCGTGTCGCCGTTGCTCACGTTCTGCCCGTCGCCGGTCAGGACGCCAGTGCCCGCACCGACCAGTCGGTTGAAGACGTAAACGGTGTTTGGGACACACTGCGGAACCACAGAGACGTCCTTGCCAAGGCTCGACAGCGTTCCGGTGATGTGCACGATCTTCGGGTTGCTGGCGAGACGCGTCGCCGTTCCGACAAGCGCGCGCTGAATGTTCTTGACGGGCGGCGTGAACGCGTTCGTCACAGCCCCACACGCAAAATTGCCGACCGTTACGGCCGGGAGCGCCACGCGGAAATCGCCCGAGTCATCGGGCACGGTCAGCGAGAACTTGCCGGCGGCGTCCGCCTTGCCGCTCGCGATCTGCTTCCAACCGCCGGAGCCATCGTTCTGCTCGACGGTGACGACCTGGCCAGCGACGCATGGGAGCGTCTCGGACGGCTTCGTCCCCGGGATCAGCTCGTCGTACGACGACGAGACGGAGCCAGAGATCGTGAACGAGTTATCGCCCGCCTTGATCACTGCGGGGCGCGCGAGCTTGTAGTCGGTCGGCAGGCGCCGCACCGGCACGAGCGCGCCAGCTGATGTCGCCGTTGCCGCCGAGCAGTTGTTGATGCCGACCGTATTCGCCGCGACCGAGTAGTAGAGCGACTGCGCTGTCGAGGTGAACGTCGTCGTGAAGTCGCCAGCAGCACCACCCGACTTCGCCGTTGCGATCGGCGCACCCGAGGCGCTCGTCGCGATGTTGACCGTCACACCACCGCTACAGAGCAGCGATACCGACGTGACATTCCCCGTCACCGTCACCTGATTCGTCGTGCCAGCGACGCGGGCTGCCTTCGCCGTCAACTTCCGCGTGACGTCGCGTGGCGGCAGCGTGAAGGTGACGGCGTTCGAAGCAGAACACGCGAACGTCGTCCCCGTCGTCGAACCGGTCTGGAGCTTCCAGAACTGCCCGGGATTATCGGAGACAAGAATGTTGAATGAGCCGTTGCCGCTCGAGATCGTGCCCATCAGGGTCGGCGTCGAGTCGTTGGCGGTCGCGCTCTGGAAGATCTGGATCGCGACGTTGCCAACGCAGTTCGAGTCGGACGAGGTCAATGTCCCTTGCAGCTGCACGTAGGTCTCGGCCGCGCTTCCACCCGGGCCCGCAACACGCGTCCCGGCCCCGCCACTAAGGGTCAGCGTTCGCGCGACAGGGACTGGCCCGGACTGGATGAAGTTGTGCGCGACGTTGTTGCTGGGGGTCGGGTCATTCGTCGTCGTGCTCACTGTCGAATCGACAACGATCGTTCCGGCGATCGTCGGCTGCAAGACGAGGGTGATCGTGGCCGACGAGCCGAGGGCTAGTGAGCCAAGCGAACAGCTGAACGAACCCGAGCAACTCCCCTGCGATGACGAGATCGACTCAAGCGACGCGCCAGCCGGGAGCGTGCTCGACACTGTGATTCCGGTCGCTGTTACACCCGTCGTGTTGGTCACCGTCAGCGTGAGCGCGGTGAACTGGCCGACAAGAACGTTATTGAGGCTCAATCGGCCAGAGATCGCGACGTCAGCATCACTCCCACCACCGCCACCGCCACCGCCGCCGCCCCCGGAGGTCGTGAACGTCAAATCGATGCCGCGCTGGGCGCCGTAGTTAAAACGGAAGTGGTAGGTCGTTCCCGGCGTTAGACCGGTGATCAGCTTCGGTTCATCGATCCCGTTTCCAAGGGCGGGATTGTTCGACGCGACGTTCGTGCCGTAGGCGATCGTCGTGCCGTAGTCGTAGCTCGAGGCGCTACCCGTCGAGAAGCCCCAGTTGCCGTGCAGGATGGCGCTCGTTGAGGTGACGCCCGTGGCCGCAGACGTCACGGGCGCAAAACCAGCAAATGCGGGCGCAGCTGAGAGCAGCGTGGCGCACACTGTCGCCATCACCGCACAGATACCCCACATCGCCCGCCGCACGCGCAAGACTTCTGAGCCTACCGAATACCTACCGATAGCTCCGTCACCCTTTTGGGGGATGAGACGCCAGATGTGAACTCGTTCACTACGCTCCCCGACGTGCATCGTTCTCGTACCGTTCTCGCGGTCATCGGCTCTCTACTGCTCGCTTGCGTACCGGTTGCGAGCACGTCAGGTGCCACACACCCCGCTCTGAACCACCTTCCCGATCTTGTCGAGCTCCCGCCAAGCGAGCTGCTCGTGATCCCCGGCCCCAATGACACGTGGCTGCTCGGGTTCACGTCGATCGCGGGCAACAACGGGGTCGGCCCAATGCGCATCGTCGCGACGCGCACGTCAGCGACAGCGACGTTCGTGGTGAGCCAGGTGATCACGCGGGCTGACCGCTCGACCTGGACGCGACCGACCAAGGCGCGGCTTATGTATCAGGACGCCACGGGGCACAACCACTTCCACCTCGCGCAGTTCGAGCACTACGAGCTCCGCAATGCTGCGGGCACCGTGCTCGCGCGCGACACGAAAGCCGGGTACTGCCTCGGCGATCGCACCAGGCTCGGAACAGCAGCAGGCCCAGCGATCTACACAGGCCAGTGCGGACGTGGCCAGCCGGGGCTCCTCAAGATCGTCGAGGGGATGTCGGTCGGCTGGGCAGACCCCTACGCAATCGGACTCCCGGGACAGTCGTTCGCCCTCACGGGATTACCCGCCGGTACCTACACACTCGTCAATCGCGTGAACGACCAAAGTCTCTACCTCGAGTCGAACTACAGCAATAACGTCGGGTCGGCTCAGTTCTCGTTGGCCTGGCCCGACGGTGCGAACGCGAAGCCAACGGTGACCGTCATCAAGACGTGTCTTGCCGACCGCTGCTGATCGCAGCTAGACGGGAGAGACGGCAGCGCGGAGTGCCGAGAGCGCGAACGGCTTCTCGAGCAGGCCAGCCGCACCCGACGCGAGGACGTCGGCGCGACTCACGAAATCGGCAGTCATCAAGATCACCTTGTTGATCACGCCGCTGAGTGCTTGGGCAAGGGCGAAGCCGTCGAGTTCGGGCATCCGCACATCACTCAGCACGATGTCTGGGCGATGGAGCAGCGCAAGCGCCAACGCGGTCAAACCGTCGCCCGCTTCGAACACCTCGAAGTGCTGGCCCAAGATCTCACGAACGAGGTGACGCGTATCCGGATCGTCGTCCACGACGAGAATCGACGGGCGATGAAGAACGGGTGCGTGCGTTGTCTGCACGTGTGCGAGAGACTCGACGTCCATGTCGAGACCCATCTAACGCGATGTTCCGAGTGGTTCGGTCGGTCGCTTCGAATGAACGAGGTAGGGACGAACCCCACCGTCACCAAGAACTAGGCGGCGATGCGAATGGTGCCGCGCGCGGGGCGTGCCGAGGCAGACGCAACCGGGATCGGCCGAAACGGCGGCAATGCCCGCGTGTGATGCGACGCGGCCGCACGAAGCCAGCGGGCGAGCACGACAACGAAGAGACTGTATGCCGCAACACCGGCGATGACCCACTGGAACACGCTCATGCTGCACCCTCCGCTGTCTGCATCTCGACGACGTTCATGAGGCTCAAGCAAACCGCATAGGTGCTCTCGGCGCTACCGCCGAAACGAGGCCATCGGGGTCCCCAATTCGGGGGATGCTGCGAACCGAGACGTCAGGAACGAAGGGCGGCCGAGAGTCCGGCAAGGGCGTCTTCGCCCATCTTAGTGAACATCCCACGCATGAACGGCTCTGCGACCCGACGCGCGCCCTTCAGGCGAATGTCTGCCTGATACGCGATTGAGGTGCCGGCTTCGCTCACCGAGAACGTGACGGTGTCGACACTCGTTGCCTTGGCGCCTTCGCCCGAAAGCACGATGCGTCGTTGCGGGTCGAACACCGTGACGGTGTAGAGGAACATCTGGCGACGCCCCCGGAACACGGCGATCAGTTCGAACTGCGAACCGACGCCGAGCGGGCCGTCATCGACGCGACGCGACTCGGCCACACCGGGATCCCACAGGTGCGCGTTTGCGAAGTCAGAGACATACGCAAACGCAACATCAGGCGTGACGGGAACTTCGATTGTCTGCGAGAAGTGCATCTCTTCGATCGTATCCCCCGGCCCCCGGCCCGCGTTTTTTCCTTTTCGGGCGTACGATTCCGCTGTGGCCGCCTCGACCGTTGACGCGCTTCGGCGCTGGCTTGCTGAAGTCGAGCTTGAGAACCTTCCCACCGAGACCGAACCTCTCGTGGAGCGCTTGCGCGAACTGCTCGATGGGCCTGAAGGTGACGACCCTCGGCGCTGGGCCGAACTCGAGCGTCGCGCCCGACGTCTGGCGCGTGATGGCGAGACTGCCCGCGCCCGCGGAATTGCACGATCGCTTGAACACCTGATCGGTGGCCACGAGGCGCCGGTTGTCATCGCCGCCCCCGTCCGCACCGCACCGCGCCGCGAACCTCGCATCTCAACGCGCACCGCTGTCGTCCTTGGCGTTGCTGCCGTGATCGCCCTTGGTGGCGGCGTTGCCGCAGCCCGTGCGCTCTCGGTACCGAAGCTCAATGCAACCGGCCCTGCCGAAGGCGCCGCAATCGGCCCGGCGGCGCTCCCCGCGATCGACTTCACGACAACGGGCGGAGCAACACATCTCAAACATCAGGTCTGGATGCTCGACGGCAAGGACGTGACCCGCTGGGTGCGCGCCAGAGACAGTCGGCTTGTTCTGCGCCCAACCCGACTTGCTCAGGGTTCGCACGAGTTGACGATCGTGGAGCGAGGCGGCTTCCTCGGCGCCTCGGCCCACGCACGCTTCGATTTCACCGTTGACCTCACCGCCCCAACCCTCACGATCACCGGACATGTCCGAGGCCGGGCGTGGACACCGATCACTGTCAGAGGAACACTCGACGATCCCTCAGCAACGGTCACGGTGGCAAACCAGGCGGTGTCGGTCACGAATGGTCGCTGGTCGGTGACGCTGCAGCCGCCACTCGCCGCGACGGTGCCAGTTGTTGCTACCGACCCAGCCGGTAATCGCACCGTGGCGATCGCTGCTGTCTCGGTCGCGCCACGCATGCCGTCGGAGGCCGTTCACGCCGTTCATGTCACGGCCGATGCGTGGGCGAATGCGGCGATCCACCAGTCGATCCTCAAGCTGATCGCAGCACACCGTATTAATGCGGTGGAGCTTGACCTCAAAGACGAATCGGGCGTGGTTGGCTTCGGGCCGAACATTCCTTGGGCCCGCTCGATCGGCGCATCCCGACCGATCTACAGCCTCCCCGCCGCCGTCTCTGAACTCCACCACCTGGGCGTGCGTGTTGTTGGTCGCCTCGTCTGCTTCCGCGATCCGATCGCTGCGACAGCAGCCTGGAAAGCAGGGAAGAAGAGCGCCGTCGTTCAGACACCCTCAGGCACCCAGTACTCGGGCTACGGCGGGTATCTCAACTTCGCGAGCCCGCCCGTACACCGCTACCTCATCTCGATCGCCGTTGCCGCAGCGCGCGCGGGCGTCGACGACATCCTCTACGACTACGTACGACGACCCGACGGGCCGATCACCACGATGGCATTCCCGGGCCTCCATGGATCGGCGGAGCAGGCGATCGTCAACTTCCTGCGCGATACGCACGTGGCGATCGCGCCGTACGGCACCTACCTCGGCGTCTCCGTTTTCGGCATCGCGGCGACGCGCCCTGACCAGGTCGCGCAGAGCATCCCCGACATGGCGCGCGAGGTCGACTTCGTCTCACCGATGGTCTATCCCTCGCACTGGAACCCGGGCGAGTACAACGTGCCCGACCCGAACGCGCAACCGGGCCTGATCGTCAAGCGATCGCTCGTCGACTTCCGAACGCAGGTCGCGGGAACCGGGGCGCGCCTGATGCCATGGCTCCAAGACTTCACCCTTGGTGTCCATTACGGCGCCCAGCAGGTGCGCGCCCAGATTGATGCGGCGAAGAGCCTGGGCATCAACGAGTTCTTGCTTTGGAACCCTGATGTCTCGTATAGCGCGGCTGGACTCCCGCGAAATGCGAAGCGCGCCAAGGGCGATCTCGCCGTACCCGCGAAGTAGAACCCCCGCGTCTTCCGACTCCTTCGCTACCGTCCCGCACGTGGTAGGCGCCCTTTCACGCACTCAGATGCTGCTGCTTGCGGCCGTGGCAGTGCTCACGACCGCTGCGGGTGTCACGCATTACGCCAACACCACCGCGTTGGTCGCATTCGCCTTTGCAACCGGTGCGCTTGCTGGGCTCGCCTGGGTCGTCGGCTTCGCCACGGAACAGGTGGGTGAGCATTTTGGGCCTGCCGTTACGGGCGTGCTGCAGTCGACGCTTGGGAACCTCCCCGAATTCTTCGTCGTCATCTTCGCGCTACGCGCCGGCCAGACGGTCGTCGCCGAGACGTCAATCCTCGGCTCGCTGTTTGCAAACGCGCTGCTCGTGCTCGGCCTGGTGATCATCGCCGGCGCACGTCATTCAGGAAAGAACCTGATGCGCTTCAACACGCGACTCCCGAACGACACCGTCACGTTGCTGATGCTCGCGAGCTTCATCATCGTGCTCCTCGGTATCTCGGTCACGAGCTCCGACCACGCTTCACACCACGTGAAGGCGATCTCGATCGTCGGCGCGATCGCACTCCTCGTGACCTACGTCACCTGGGTCGTTCCGTACCTGCGCTCCGACAATGCGAGCCCGGGCCATGCGAGCGGCGAGAAGAAGAACTCGCTCGTGCTTCCGATTGTGCTGCTCACGATCGCTGGGGCAGGCGCGGCGTTCGTCTCCGACTGGTTTGTGAGCGCACTGACCCCAACGATCGACCGCCTCCACATCTCACAGGCGTTCGCCGGCATCGTGATCGTGGCGATCGCAGGTAACGCGGTCGAGAATGTTGCGGGGATCATGCTCGCCGCCAAGGGCCAGGCCGACCTCGCAATCTCCGTGGTGAAGAACAGCGTTGCCCAGGTCGCCGCGTTCCTCTACCCCGCGCTGATCCTCGTCAGCCTGCTCTTCTCAACCCCTCTGACGTTCTCGCTCGCACCGATCTACATCGGCGCACTGCTGCTCTCGGCCCTCGCGGTGTGGCAGATCTCGGGCGACGGCGAAGCCTCCGCGTTCGAAGGCGTCGCTTTGATCGCGATCTACGTCGTGCTCGGCGTGATCACGATCTACGAGTAACCGTCACAGCGCGAGCGCAGCGGAAAGCGCCTCTGCGATCACCATCATCGGCCGACCAGAGTTCTGGCTTGCGCGACGGAGCCGCTCGAACGCTTCCTGCTCGGTGATCCCTTCCTTGGCCATCAGGATCCCCTTCGCACGTTCGATTGCCTTCCGCGCCTCGAGTGCCTCGGCAAGCGACTGCGCCTGCTCGCGCACCATCGTCAGCTCGGCAAACCGCGCCTGGGCCATACGGATCGCCGGAAGCAGCTCGTGCTCACGGAACGGCTTCACGAGGTAACCGAACACGCCTGCCTCAGCTGCACGGGTCACGATCTCGTCAACGCCAAACGCCGTCAACATCACGATCGGAATCGGACGTTCTTCGAGAATCCGACGTGCAGCTTCAACGCCATCAAGGCGCGGCATCTTCACGTCCATGATCATCAAATCCGGGCGGAGTTCACGCGCAAGCTCCACAGCCTCAACACCGTCCCGAGCCTCACCACACACATCCAGCCCAGAACTCTCGAGCACGGCACGAAGGTCAAGACGAATGATCGTCTCGTCCTCAGCGATCAGGACACGCAGCGGGTCACTCATCGCAGACTCCTTTCATTCGGGAACAAAACGTCAGCGCCATTCGCTCCGGCGCCATGCAGGACAAGCGCACCTGCGGCGACGCGAAGCAGCGCCTGAAGACGGGAAAGCTCGACGCCCAGGAAACGGGCGTCATCGCGACGCACAAGGACGAGCGCGATCGGCGCATGGCGCCCACCGGGAACGACGGCAACCGTCCCCGAAGGCAGCAGATCGCGATAGGTCGTTGGCGCCCAGGGAATACGTCCGTCCGCCGTCAGCGGCTCGCCACTCGCAACAGCCGACACGAGCAGGCTCGGCTCCGAGAGTGCAACCGCCGGAAGACCGGCAACCGTCGAGGCGTACGGCACGAGATACCCCGACTCCTCAGCAACGAGAACGAATGCCTCCTCCGCGAACACGAGGTCGGGCGCTGTTCGAACGAGCTCGGCGTACGCCTCAATCGGGCCAAGGGCATTCGTGACGGCCTCGCATGCTTCGGCCATCGCCAGCCCGGGATCGCGCAACGCGACCCCACGGCGAACCGTAAGCACCGCGGCGATGTTCCCAAACGTCGCAAGTGCTTTGTCGAGCCCCGGCCCTTCAACCAACACATCGTCGACGGCGAAGCCTGCCTCACGCTCTACGACCTCAAGGCCAAGAACGTTCACCGCGTGCTCCGCGAAGTGCGCCGACAGCCGGGCAAGGCTGCCCGGCTTGTCGGGCACACGAAGACGAACGAGTTGCGTATGCGCGGCGCCCGCCTTGTTACGGCGGACGAGCGCCGCGCTGCGCTCGAACGAATCACCCGGTGCGAGGGCGAACATCACGGTTAGGCAGCCTCACCCACGAGATCGCGGTACGACATGCCGTCGCCGCGAAGCAGTGCGACGATCGCATCACGGAAGACGTGCGGGTTGCCCTGGTTTGCCGACCGCCACTGGAACTCACCGACGTATGCGGCAAGGTGCTTGGGCGACAACTGGTGATACGGGCCTGCCGGAACGCGGCGTTCCCCATCGGCATACGCCGCTGCGGCAACACCTGCGACCTTCCCCCACACCTCAGCGCTTGCCGGCGGACGGGCATCCTCAGCCATCCCGAACAGCAACCGCTCACCGTCGCCACGCATGGCAGCACGAATGCGATGCCCGGTAAACCAGGCGGTCTTGTAGCTCACATCCAGAATCGCGCGCAGCTGGTTGGCTGGCACACCGTCGTTCTCCTCGGCGAGCAGGTGAACGGCAAGGAACCACTTCCAAAGCGGCAGATGCGAGTTGTGGAAGAGCGTTCCGGCGGTGACGCTGAACTGGTACCGGCACGAGTAGCAGTGCCACTTCGCGCGATTCTCAAGGCGGATCAAGCGGTGGCTCTCGTCGCAGCGCGGGCACTCAACGCCGGTTGGCCACCGAAGAGCTTCGAGGTACTCGCGGCAATCCTCCTCCAGCTCGCCGCTCGCGACGGCTGCTGCTGGAAGGCTCCGACCGACCAGCCGACCGACGACCGCTGGATCAGAGCTGGGCGAGAAAGCTTCTGTGTCTTCGAGGTATGACTGATTGGAATTCAAGGCAATAGCCCCTTCTGGATCGACGTGTCCTGTTGTCGGTCGGGACCACACACGGGCCCCAGGAGCTGCGTCGCTCACCGAGCGTCTTCGCTCACCGAGGCAGTCGTCGCCTCTTGCTGGTGGGGACGCGTCTTCGCATCAATCCCATCAGCGGCCGGCATCTTCGCCGGGGCAGCCCCTAGGAGCTGCGCTGACACGAGGGTACCGGAAACGACGGAGGGCAGGAGCCGCTTCCCATTTGGGTCTCTCGTGCCTGGCGCGGGCCTTCGTTCGCCCCAGACACGAGAGTTCGCCCCGCAGAAACCGTCTAGTGCTTGGTCGTCTTCACGACCGGCGCGTGTCCGACCACACTCACCACAGGTGTGGGTGCAGCGCCGGCGCCGAGAATCGACGTCAGGAGGGAACGGAAAGCGGCAGGAGCC
>CAIWTI010000077.1 GCA_903915545.1 uncultured Actinomycetes bacterium
CTACGTCGACGGCAAGCCGTACGCGAACTTCGAGACGAGCCAGTTCGAGACCAAGCTCGGCGCGTTCAGCGCGAACGACACCCGCCAGTTCTCCATCGTCGAGACAGACCCGTCGGGCAACGTCTCCGACGCCGCGGGGCCGCTCACCGCTGTCCCGAATGTCGCCGGTCTCACGCTCGCCGACGCTCAGACGATTCTTGCGGCGCGAGGTTTCTCGGTCGGCACTCTGACCCAGGTCGTCTCGACGGCACCGGTGGGCACCGTCGTCTCGCCGAGTGGTGTCACCCTCGCGGCAGTCGGTGCCCCCGTGAACCTCTCCGTCTCGTCCGCGACCGTGCCGCGCAGCACCGAGTTCCTGCTGAACGTCATCGGCACAAGCCGTCTGGCACCCACAAGCAAGTCGATCACGGTGCGACTCACGTCAACACAGGCCGCCTCGGTCATCACAACGATCGCCGGCCCGACACCGAGCAAGAAGGTGCTGAAGACCTGGAAGCTCAAGGTGCACGCTGGCGCGAACGTGCTGTCCCTGAGGCTGCCGACAAGGCCGCTGAAGAAGGGCATCTACTGGATCACCTGGAAGGCAACCTCCGGGGCGTCAACGACCGTCTTCCATCAAGGCTTTGCTGTCACCACGAGCACCGGCGTGCACGGAAAGTCGTCGATGGTGAGCGTCCTTGTCGCCTCGGCGTCGTCTCTCGCGGAAACGCGCGGCCTCGCCTCAAGCGTCGGTACCAAGACGCATGTCGTCCAGGTCAAGAAGGGCGAGGACGCCTACACCTTCACCGGCAACGCAGCGAACAACGTTCGCGTCGTCGTCGTCGACATCGATGCCTACGGCCTCTCGCTCGTCCGCGACCTGCATCGCATCTTCCCGAACGTTCGGGTCGTCGCGATCTCGAAGAACCCGGTGCGGCTCGCGCAGGCGGTACAACTCGGCGCAGTCGGTGTTCCGGCGCCGGTGACGCAGGCCGATCTTGCGAAGCTGATCGCGCGCCTCGCGCACAGCTAGGCCCGCGGAACCTCCCTCAGCGAACAGTCCCGATCAGGGCGCCGCCGCCAACGACGAGGAGTGCCGCCACTGCGGTTCGTGGCCCAACACGCTCTGTCCGCCGAAACACGATCGCGGCACCGACAACCGACCACAACACGCCCGTCGCGCTGACCGGCGACACGATGCTCACACGCCCACGGTCGAGTGCCAACAGGAGTGCGTCGTAGCCGACGGCAAGTGCGAGCCCGGCAGGAATGAAGAGCCGAAACGACGTTCGAATGTCCCGGACAACGGTCCGTCCTTGTCGTGCGAACACGAACGCACTGATACAGATCGCTCCTGAAGCAAGCATCACCGTTGCGGCAACGAGCGGCCGCGGTGGCGTCCCGTGTGCGCCCCAGCGAATGATGTTGTCGCGGACCGCGAACGTGAGCGCGGCCGCGAATGCGCCGACTATGCCCATCCTGCGATAGCCCGCCGCACGTCTGTCTGCGCCGGTCAAGACAACCACCGCCGAGACGATCAGCAGCGTTCCCACCGCAACAAGCAGGCTGAAGCGCTCGTGGAAGAGAACGACGGCGATCGCGACCGATACCAACGGAGCGGAACCCATCACAACGGCCGCGCGCGATGAGCCAGCGTTCTCGACGGCGTAGGTCAGGAGAATCTGCGAGATGCCGGGAGCAAGCGCGCCGACAACGATGTAGATCCAGAGCTGCGAGAGCGACCCTGGGTGTGTCAGGAGGGTTGGCGCGGCACCCACTGCTGAAACGAACGCTGCAACCGATGTCGCGACCAGTGCTGCAACAGCGGGTACGCCATTCTTGGCGATGCCCCAGCGTACGGCGACATTCAGGAGACCAAAGCCCAGTCCGGCGCCCAGGGCAAGGGCAACTACCACGCCAGATCCGCGGCTATGACGATGTCGCTAGCGCTCGCCACCGGGACGCCAAAGGATTTCGGCGTCACCGTTTGCCCGACGGGCGAGAATGAACAGCAGGTCCGACAGGCGATTGAGGTAGATCGCGACGAGCGAGTTCAACGGCTTGATCGCCGCGGCAGCGATCACGACACGCTCGGCCATCCGGCACGACGTGCGGGCCATGTGGAGGCGCGCGGCCGCCTCGGTGCCACCTGGAAGAACGAAGCTGCGAAGTTCCGGAAGCGTCGCATTGAGCTCGTCGCAGGCAGCTTCGAGTCGATCGATGTCGGCCTGGACGATGCGCAGACGGCCGTCGCCCAAGGCGTACGGCACGGCGATATCGGCGCCAACGTCGAAGAGCTCGTTCTGGATCCGCGTGAGCTGCGGATCTTGCACAACGACCTGCGCCCAGCCAAGGACGGAGTTCAGCTCATCAACTGCTCCGGCCGCCTGAATCAGCGCGTCAAGTTTGGAAACCCGGCTGCCGTCGCCAAGAGAGGTCTCGCCAGTATCGCCACCCTTGGTGTAGATGCGGTTGAGGCGCACAGGTTCGTCACGCTCGCGGCTCATACGTCGCGTCCGATCTGCCCAAGGAGCGCGCGGGCGATCACGAGCCGCTGAATCTCGCTCGTGCCCTCGTAGATCTCTGTGACTTTCGCATCCCGGAAATAGCGCTCCACTGGAGCCTCCTTGGTGTAGCCGTACCCGCCGAGCACCTGAATCGCTTCGGCCGTTTGCCGACGCGCGACTTCTGACGCGAACAGTTTGGCTTGCGCACCCTCCATCGTGTGCGGCTTACCGCTCTGCTTCAGCCAGGCAGCGCGGTAGACGAGCAGACGGGCGGCTTCGATTTCGGTCGCCATGGTGGCGAGCTTGTGCTGGATCGCCTGAAACTCTCCGATCGCCTTGCCAAACGCGCGTCGCTCACGCGCGTAGGCGCACGCGACGTCAAACGCTGCCTGGGCGATGCCGACCGCTTGTGCGCCGATGCCGATCCGTCCGCCGTCGAGCGTCGCCATGGCGATGCGAAACCCTTGGCCACGTGTACCAAGGAGTCGATTCGCCGGCACATCGGTGTCGAACACAAGATCGACGGTCGACGATGAGTTGAGCCCAAGCTTGTGTTCCTCGCGCGTCACGGTTACGTGGTCGGCATCGACGACGAATGCTGAGATCCCGCGTGAACCGGCAACGTCTGGCTCAGTACGCGCAAACAGGATGAACGTGTCAGCGAACGAGCCGTTTGTGATCCACTGCTTGGCGCCGGAGAGGTGCCAGCCAGCGGGGCTCTCGGAGCCGTGTGACACGATCGCGCCTGCATCTGAGCCAGCGCCAGCTTCGGTGAGCGCAAAGGCGCCTAGCGCCTCTCCGCGCGCGAGAGGTGGTACGTAGCGTTCGACCTGCTCGGGCGTCCCGAAGGCGAGCAGCGGCAATGTGCACGCCGACGTGTGCACGGCGAGGGTGACGCCAACGCCGGCGTCGGCTCGCGAGAGCTCCTCGAGCACCAGAATGTAGGAGAGGAAATCGGAACCCGCGCCCCCAACGTCCTCGGGCACGCAGACGCCCATCAGACCAAGTGAAGCGAGCTTGGCAAAGACCTCCTGCGGGAAAAGACGCTCCCTGTCCCACTCGCTCGCGCACGGCGTGATCTCGGACGCAGCGAATTCGCGCGTCAGCTCCTGGATCTCGCGTTGCTCGGACGTGAGCTCGAAGTCCACTCCGCGAGTCTACGGCGCAGCGTCAGGCCGCGGGAACGTCAGGCTGCGGGAACGTCGACTGCAGTCTTGAGCTCGGGCTCAAGCTTGTAGCCGACCCCAAAACGCGTCTGGATGAACGAGTGCTGCGACGAGACGGTGTCGATCTTCTGGCGCAAGCGGCGAACAAAGACATCAACTGTGCGATCGCGGTGCGTCTCACGGCGCCCCCAGACCTTCTGTAGCAACTCGTTGCGGGTGACGACGCGACCGCGATCCATTGCAAGCGTGTAGATCAGCTTGAACTCGGTAGGCGTCAGGCCCGCGCTCTTCCCATCGATAAACGCCTGTACCTCTCGCGGATCGATGAGGAGCTCTTCGATCTGAATCGGGTCGCCGCGCTTCTCTTCGGCAGGACGAACCCCGCGACGAGCAGCGGCGCCGACGCGCGCCACAAGCTCGCGCATCGAAAACGGCTTCACCAGGTAGTCATCGGCACCAATGTCAATGGCGTGGATACGGTCGTGCTCGGTGCCGCGCGCCGAGACGACGACGATCGGCGTTCCGATTCCTTCAGCGCGCGCAGTCTCGATCAGCTTCCAGCCATCGAGTTCGGGAAGCATCAGGTCAAGCACACACACGTCTGGGTGCTCGTACCGGAGCCGCGCAAGACCAAGCTCACCACGGCCGACGACAATCGGGTCAAACCCAGCTGCTGACAGGTGCCTCGCCATGCCATCGGCGATGACGTTGTCATCCTCGACAATCAATA
>CAIWTI010000078.1 GCA_903915545.1 uncultured Actinomycetes bacterium
CGCGCCGTAGTACGCGATCGCTGCGACCGAGAGACCCTCGACCGCCTGCTGGATTCGCAGGGAGATGTGGCTGCGCCGATCCATCGCCTCGAGGAGCTTTTGGTTCTGCTCCTCAAGGGCGACATCAACGCGGGTACGGAGCAGGTTGCTCGCCCGCTCGATACGCGCCGACACCTCTTCTTGCCGTCTCGCAGCAGCAGTAGCCGAACTCATTGCGGGCGCCATGCGACGTGAGAGGAAGCCGCCAATCGTCCGCATGTCACCAACGCGGCGCTCACGGAGCTCGGCCACGCGTGAACGCACGATCTGCCAGTACGCCTCACCTGCCGAGAAACGCACGGCAGCTTCGGCAACCGAGTGCTCCACGTCGGCTGCGAGTCGCGTGAGTTCGTCGAGCAGCTGACGCTCACGCGTCGCCGAATCGGCGCTGCCGAGCACGTCATGGAGCTCAGCGGTCATGTGCGTGATCTCTTCGAGACGCCGTTCGATTGGCCCGATCTCGGCGAGCGCCTGGCGTGCAGGTGGGAGTGCCAGCAGCGCCATCATCCGGTAGATCTCGATTTCGGCGAGTCGCTGTGCAAGCCGCGCGCTCTGCGCCGGCCCCATGCCTGAGTCGAGCACGAGCCAGCGCGTGCGCGCCCCCTGGTCGCCGCGGGTGACAAAGTCGGTGAAGAGCCACGCGATCCCGTCGAGCGCATGCGCGCCAGCGAGTGCAGTGGGGTCGAACCATGGTGCCGCGAGCGCGGCCGTTACCTCGGCGGGTGCGGCAAGCAAGGCAATGTCTGCAGCCGCGATCGTCTTGCCAGGCAGCGACGCGAGCCAATCCTTCGGAAGCGCCGAGAAGGCCGTCGGGAACGACTCCATCGTCTCCACCGCAACTCCCGGGAGCGGTCGAACGAATGTGAATGTGACGAACTCGCCGTGGCGCTCCCACTTCACCCGGAGATCGGGAAGCTCGACGATCGTGTGTGCGCGTCCGTCGCCCTCGACTGTCACACCATGCGAGGCCGCCAGCTCTTTGAAGCTGGCAAATGCCTCGTCGCTGGACGCGTCGATCAGGGCCAGACATGAGACGACGGCTGGGGCTGCGACCTGCGCTGGTGGACGCGCATGAACCTCGCCGGCGAGTTCGGCGCGTGAGGCGTAGTCGGCAGGAAGCTGAATCTCTGGCATACGGAAGAAGCTTCATACACAGATTGTGTCGGCGGCGTTCAAGAATAAGTCGGTTCCGACCGGTGAAAAAACAGCGTTCTTCACCGCTGGTGGCGGTGCGTCCGGCAAGACCGGACTTCAGTTCAGCCTGCACGGCAAAGACATCAGCCTCGACGATCTAGTCAAGCGCCGCGACACTATTCATATCGACCCGGACGAAATCAAGAAGCTGATCCCGGAGTATCAGGAACTCCTTGATTCCGACAGCAAGTATGCGGCATACGCAGCGCATGAAGAGTCGTCGTACCTTGCCGGTCAGATTACAAAAAAGGCGTACGAACGTGGCTTCAATGTGGTGATCGACTCGACGGGATCGTCGGATGGCTTCATCAAGAAGATCGCGACAGCGGCGGATAAGGGGTATACGACGAAGGTGTCGATGATTTCGGCACCGACGAACGAGGCGATTGTTCGGTCAATCAAGCGTGGCATGAAGAGCGGCCGGTTCGTTCCGGTCGATGCGTTGAAGACGGCGCATAAAGGTGCGTCGGCGCAGATGGATCGGTGGATGTCGTCGAAGAACGTGAACGAGTGGCGGGTGTATGACAACACGACCGAAACGAAGCTTGTCGCGCATGGTGGCGACGGTGAGACGAAAGAGCTTCTGGACGAGAAGGCGTTCCGGTCGATTTACGACAAGCAGTTTGAAGAGCCGACACCACCGGTTCAGTTCATGCAGGCTGGCACACCGACGGTTGATGCTACGAAGGCGTTCGATTCTACGGCAGCATCGTTACCGCCACCACCGGTTCTTTCACCGGAGGAGCAGGCGCGGGCGGCGTATGTCGAGAACGTTGCGGAAACGCGAGCGCAACTCGATAAGACACAGGTGTTGAAGTATCCGACGACGTACCGTTCGTTGGAAGATCCTGACATTGCGGTTCGTAATCAGCATGGCGAGTTTGTGCCGTCTGAGAAGATGGTGACCGCGCTGAGCGATGTGATGGACGTTGGGCGGCTCGTTCAGGATCGTGCTGCCGCGAATCCGGCGTTTGTTGAGGCGGAGGCGAAGCATGGCGGTCGTGACTTCCAAGCGGAAATCGACGCTGCCGAACGTGAATACAACGTTACGGCTAACGCTATTCGTGATTCGACGCGCGAGTCTCAGAATGAGGC
>CAIWTI010000079.1 GCA_903915545.1 uncultured Actinomycetes bacterium
ACCGCGCGGGCCGTGCGCACGCCCGCTGGGCGTTCCCCTTGGCCACGCTCGTTCGGACGCTGACGGCAGCAACGCTCGGTGGAATTGCGGCGACGGCCGCAACACCAGCAGGTGGGTGGCGACCGCTGGCCCTCCTGATCAGCGCCACCGTTGGTGTCCTCGTCTACATCGTTGTTCTGCTTGCGCTTGGAGAGCGTCGGTCGCTCGCACTGTCCCGCGCACCCGACGAGAGCGAATACGCGTGAGGATCTTCATCGGAACGGCCGAGATTGCCGGGTACTACGCGCGACTCGACGCAGGCTTTCGCGCGCACGGCGTCACACCGTCGCTCGTCCAGTTCACCGAACACCCCTTCGCGTACGAGGTCGCGGACGATCGCGGCCCCTTGCACGCGTTTGTCGGTTGGACGGCTCGACAACGGTTCCGGGCCGCGCAGCGATCACGTCTGCAAGAACTCGTATGGCGAACTGCGCAGCTCCCGCTCCGCGTCGTCGTCCTCGTCTGGTCACTGATCCGTTGTGACGGCTACATCTTCGTCTACGGAACGAGTATCGCCGGTCGCTGGGAGCTCCCATTGCTCCGCCTCTTTGGCCGACCCGTCGTTCACGTGTTCCATGGCAGCGACAGTCGCCCCGCCTACCTCGACGGCTTTCTCGTCCAGGGTGGAGACGATCCACGACGCCTGCGGCGTCTCACTCGAAGGACAGCTCGGCGCCTGCGGTGGATCGAGCGCTGGTCGACGACGATCATGGCGCATCCGCCCTCGGCACAGCTCCATCGCAGGCCATTCGTTGCTGGCCTCCATGTCGGGATTCCGATCACGAGCGCCGCACCAGTCGGCCGTCAGCGCGATCACCCGTCAGTTCGGCCGATCCGGCTCCTTCACTCCCCATCCAATCCGGAGCTCAAAGGGACGGCAACAATTCGCGAAATCATCAGCGACCTCCAGCGCACCGGGATGCCGCTTGAGCTCGTCGAGATCCACGGGCGTCCAAACGCCGAAGTCCGGGCTGCAATCCTCGAATGCGATTTGGTCGTCGACCAGATGTACTCCGATCAACCGCTCGCGGGTTTCGCGACGGAGGCAGCCGCCGAGGGTGTCGGCATCGTCACAAGCGGCTATGCAGCGGGTGATCCGGGCGCCCTGATCCAGCACGAACTGCCCGTGCTGTATGTCCAGCCACAGGCGATGGCTGAGGCGATCGCAGGACTCGCGCAGGACGAGGCTGCGCGCGTCGAACTCGGTCGGCGCTCGCGCGTCTTTGTGGAGTCGCACTGGCAGCCCGGCCAGGTCGCCGAGCGGTTCCTCCTCATGCTGCGCGGAGAAGCGCCACCCGAGTGGCTTGTCGATCCAGCCGACATCACCTATCCACTCGGGTGTGGTCTTCCCGAGTCGCGCGTCGCGAGACTGATCCACGGTCTCGTTGAGCGGTATGGGCCGAGCGCGCTTGGCGTCGACGACAAGCCCGAGCTCCTCGCGCGGCTCCTCGCTGTTGCCTCCACGGTCACTGAGTCAGTCCGGACGGTTTCTGAGTCGCCGCCCGACTCCACCAATAAGATCGGCGCATGAACGATCTCACCGACGCGCGCATTCTTGTCATCGGGGGCGCCGGATTCATTGGCTCGACGATCGTCGACCAACTCGTCGAGCGACCTGTCCGCGAGGTCGTCGTGCTCGACAACTTGATTCGCGGCCGCCGCGCAAACCTTGAGTCGGCGCTCACCGATCCTCGCGTCTCGCTCGTCGAGGGTTCAATTCTCGATCGAGCGCTGCTCAGCGAGCTCATGGAGGGGGTCGACTACGTCTTCCACCTTGCAGCCCTGTGGCTCTACGAGTGTGTGCACGAGCCTCGCTCCGCCCTCGAAGTGAACGTCGGAGGGACGTACAACGTTGTTGAGGCCGCGCAGGCCGCTGGTGTACGGAAAGTCGTCTACTCGTCGTCCGCCTCGGTCTATGGCAACGCGAGAACGCTCCCGATGACGGAAGAGCACCCCTTCGACAACCGCACGATGTACGGGGCAACAAAGATCGCGGGGGAGCAGTTCTTTCGCTCGTTCAACGAGCAACACGGACTCAACTGGGTTGGCCTTCGGTACATGAACGTGTACGGGCCACGAATGGACGACAAGGGAACGTACGTCAGCGTGATCGTGAAAGTTCTCGACCGCATCGCCCGTGGCGACCGCCCGCTCGTTTATGGCGACGGGTCGCAGGCCTACGACTTCATCCATGTTCACGACGTCGCCCGTGCGAACATCTGCGCGCTTGAAAGCGACGCGACGGATGCCCTCTTTAACGTCGGAACAGGCGTGCAGACGACGATCAAGACGCTTGTCGAAGAACTCCTCGTCCTCGCCGGGTCGACGCTCGACATCGAGTATCTCCCGCAAGCCGAGACGTTCGTCACCAATCGCGTCGGGAGCACCGAGGCTGCGCGCGATGATCTCGCGTTCTCCGCTGAGATCCCCCTTGATGCTGGTTTGCGCAGCGTTGTTGAGTGGTGGAACGCAGAGCGCGCAGCGACGCTATGACGATCCCAATCACGAAGGCGGTCTTCGGCGACGAGGAACGCGAGGCCGTACAGCGTCCGCTCGAGACGGGGTGGGTCGTCCAGGGTCCGTACGTGAAGGAGTTCGAAGATCGGTTTGCGGACTTCACCAAGTCGAACCACGCAATCGCGACCTCAAGCTGCACGACGGCTCTGCACATCGCCGTAGCTGCACTGGGACTGAAGCCGGGCGACGAGGTGATCGTCCCAACCTTTACCTGGGTCGCAACGCCCAACGTCGTCGAGTACATGGGGGCAACCCCTGTCTTCTGCGACATCGACCTTGCGTCGTTCAACCTCGACACCACGATGCTCGAGGGCCTGGTGACCGACCGGACGGTCGGCATCATCCCTGTCCATCTCTTCGGCGCTGCAGCCGAGATGGATGATGTCCTCGCTGTTGCGCAGCGACACAACCTCTGGGTGGTCGAGGACGCTGCCTGTGGCTTTGGCACCTGGTACGGAGGTCGACATGCCGGGACGTTTGCCGAAGCGGGCTGTTTCAGCTTCCACCCACGCAAGTCGATCACCACGGGAGAGGGCGGCATGATCACCACGTCATCCGCAGCGCTTGATCGTTCGTTCCGCTCGCTTCGAGACCACGGCGCATCGCGCTCAGACCATGATCGCCACACGAACGCTGGGTCGTTTCTCCTGTCCGACTACGACGTGCTCGGGTTCAACTTTCGTATGACAGATATCCAAGGTGCGCTCGGCTGCGCCCAGCTTGGCCGCGCGGAGTCAATCGTTGCCGCTCGCCAAACGAGGGCCGCGCGCTACGACGAGCTGCTCTCGGGACACGAGTGGTTTCGTCCACAGCAGGCGCCCGCGGGAAGCGTCAACGGCTACCAGGCCTACGTCGGGCTCTACGCTCCCGAAGAACCCACGCTCGCGTCAGTCGAACGGCTGAATGCGCGGCGGAACGCAATCATGCTGCGCCTCGAGGAGCAAGGGATTGCAACACGACCCGGAACCCACGCACCACCGCTGCAGGGGTACTACCGGTCGAAGTACGGCTATTCCGAGCAGTCGTTTCCGGCGGCAACGCTTGCGCAGCAGCTGAGCCTCGCGCTGCCCCTCTACCCGCAGATGACCGACGCCGAGCAGGACACCGTGTGCGAGGCCCTCGTGGATGCGCACGGAGCCTGACTACCCAGGCACCTGCGCGTTATCCCGTTAGCATCACGGGGATGTCCGATAGCGATCCATTCGCACGGGTACGAGGTCTGTATCGCGACCAGTTCATCGCCCATGGCGATACGCCTGCCGGCGTCTTCTGGCCGAAGGGGCGCCAGGAGCTTCGCTTTGCAGCGCTCACCTCCGCGATCGGCGAAGAGCCGTTCCACCTCCTTGACTTTGGCTGCGGCCTTGGGCACCTGCTGCCGTGGCTTCGCGAGCACTATCCCGCCGGGACGTACACCGGGGTTGACATCGTTCCCGAGTACATTCGCCACGCCCAGGAGGCGTTCCCGAGCGGCGACTTTCGTCTGATCGAGTCGATCGCAGACCTCGCAGACGACTTCGACTACACGGTGCTTTCGGGTGTCTTCAACCTGCGCTACACCGATGCGCCCGCTGAGCATGAAGCACTGGTCTACGACATTCTCGAAGCGTTGTTCGCACGAACGCGCCGCGCGCTGGCGGTCAACTTCCAATCGCCGTACGTCGACTTTGAGCAGCCCGACGCCCATCACCAGAACATCGATCGGCTTCTCGGCTTCTGCGTCGACCGCCTCTCCCGGCGCTTCTCGATCGACCATGCCACGCTCCCGTATGAGTTCACCTTGCTCGTTCGGGTCGACGATGAGATCGAGCGACCGCAGAACACCTACGCGAACGCGCTTTGATCGACGTCACGCTGCTCACGCCCGAGTTGGAGCCAGCTTGGGACGAGTGGGTCGCCCGCCGAACCGACCTTCCGATCTACTACACCCTCCCCTTCCGCAACGTGTTGCGTCGGATCATGGGTGGCGGTGATGAGTACCGGGCGGCAGTCACGGAGCGGGGGGAGATCGCCGGCATCTTGCCGCTCTTCGCAGCCGCTGGGCCGCTTGGCACCCTCGTGAACTCTCTTCCCTTCTACGGGAGTCACGGCGGGATCGTCTCTGAATCTGACCAGGCACGGGACGCGCTCCTCGCCGCGTACCACGACCGCATCGGCGAGCCTGACGTGATCGCCTCGACGGTCATTGGCAATCCCTTCGCAGACGGCGATCCGCTCGCCGGTGTTCGCGCCGATGTCTACGACGCGCGTGTCGCGCAGTTCACCCCGCTTGAAACTGCCGTTGCGAGTCCCGATCCCGAGGACGTGCTCCTGCAGAGCTTCCATCAGAAGACCCGCAACCTCGTCCGCAAAGGGGCCCGCCAGGGGTTCTCCCTCGCAGAGGAAAACGATGCGTGGCCACTCCTCCAAGCCATGCATGAGGAAGCGATGCAGGCGGTTGGTCGAACACCGAAGCCTGCCTCGTTCTACTCGGCCATCGCCAGCGTTCTCGGGGCCGGAACGGACTACCGCATCTACGTCGCGCGGGATGGCGGGCGGCCGGTCGCGGCCCTCCTGAACCTCTACTACGGCGCGTTTGTGGAGTACACGATGCCGGTAATCGTCCCGAGCGACCGGGAACGTCAGCCGTTGAGCTTCATGATTCTGCACGCAATGGCCGAAGCCGCACGTGCCGGGTATCGAACGTGGAATTGGGGTGGCACGTGGCTCACCCAGGATGGGCTGTACCAGTTCAAGCGACGCTGGAACACGTTCGAACGCGAGTACCGATATGCAATCGCCGTGAACGACGACAGGATTCTCACGACTCCACCGAGCGAGCTCGCGCAGGCCTATCCGTACTCCTTCGTCTACCCCTACCACCTGCTCCCACAGTCGTGAGCGGAACGACGCTTGTCTCCGGGGGTGGCATCACCGGGATCGTCTCCGCGCTGATCCTTGCCGAGCGTGGCCACAACGTCGTGCTCGTCGAGCGAGAGCCTGAGCTCGGTGGACTCCTTCGCGCGTTTGACCATGGCGAGTGGGGACGCTTCGACTACGGCATGCACACGCTGTTCGAAACGGGGATTCCCGAATTCGACAACCTCCTGACTGGCCTGCTCCCCGAGGACGACTGGCAGATCTCGCCGGGCAACACACGCGACCTCGCAGGTGTCTTCGTGTTTGGTCGCCTCCAACATCACTCCCCTTATCCGGATCTGCGGGATCTCCCGGCAGACGTCTACGCCCGGTGCGTCCGGGAGGTTGAGGAGTGCGCGAGAGCGGGATCGTTTGGGACAGGGGTGCCCGGTGAGACCGCCGCGGATTTTCTGACCCGCCGCTTTGGCCCAACGATCGTCGACCTCGTGCACGCGCCGGCGCTCACGTCGTTCCACCGACGGCCCGCGACCGAGCTTGCTGCACTCGCGGCACGCACCGTGCCGATGGATCGAGTGCTCCTGTGGGACGAGCAGACCGTCCTCGCTCGCACGGCGGACGACCCGGCGCTGCGAGCAACCGTCGGATACCCCGAGCAGCGAACGCTGCCGTCCGAGCGATCTTCGGGGCGTCGCACGTGGTACCCGCGCTCGTACGGCATGTACCGGATCGTCGAGTCGATCGCGCAACGCCTCGAACGCGCCGACGTACGCATCGTCCTCGGCGCCGAGATTGAGACACTTGAGCTGCGGGGAACGCGAGTGCACGGTGCGACGATTCACACAAACGGCGTACGCGAGCGCCTCTCCGACATCGAGCTCGTCGTGTGGTCAAACGGATTGCCGGGATTGGCTAGCCAGCTTGGCCTCCACGCCACGGGTAGCCCCGACCGTGCGTCGCTGACGACGATCGTCTGTCTCGTCACGGCCGAGCCGCTCGCGATGGGCGACCTCCACTACTACTACTCCTACGAACCCGGTACCGCGACGTATCGCGTGACGTCGTTCGGCGCGTACTGCAGCGGTGCAGCGCGAAACGGGGGCCATCCCGCAACGATCGAGCTGCTTACCGATCCTGACGCCGAGCTCTCCCCCGACGAGCTTGTGGCATGTGCGATCGCCGAACTCCGCGACACAGGTGCGCTCGACGCCGACAACACGATCCTCTTCGCCACCGCCCACCCCCTCAAAGCAGGGTTTCCAATGCCGTCGGTGCGGAACGTCGGTCTGATGGATGAGACCCGCGATCGTCTCAACCGGCTCCACCTCGGCAACGTTGTCACGACAGGTGTGCTCGCCTCGCCCGGGGTCTTCTTTCAGACCGACGCGTTCGTCGATCTCTGGGAGAAGCTCCGCTCACACTGACGCGTAGCATGGTGGCGATGTGTGCCGCGACCAATGACGCGCCGACACTTGCTCTGCGGGACATCGCGTTCTACTGGCGCATGACGACAGAACCCGGTGTGCCAAGCCCGGTGCCAACCTTCTTGCCGTTCGCGTTCACGTTCGATCCTGCGCTCGGCCTGATCATGCAAGAGCGGAACCCGACGGTCCTCGAACACCTCGAGACGATCTACCGCGAGGATTGGAACGTCGGCTACCTCCAGGAAGGTCATGCGCTCGCTGAAGCGTACGGCGCCGACGTGCGCCGCTTCATCGAATCAGTGCTGCCACCCGGGGACTCGACGCGGATCCTTGAGATCGGCTGCGGGGGCGCGTACCTGCTGCAACACCTCAAGACCGCTGGCTTCGATGTCCTCGGGATCGACCCAAGCCCGGTGGCTGTTCGAGAGGCCGAGCGCCTCGGGATTCGCGTGATTCCCGAGTTCTATCCAAGCCCCGCGCTGACCGACCGGGTCGACGCGATCTTCCACTACGACGTCCTAGAACACGTCGCCGACCCAGTGAGCTTCCTCCGAGCGCACCATCGCGAACTTGGCCCGGGAGGCATGGTGATGATCGCCGTCCCTGATGCCTCAGCGAGCATCGAGCTCGGCGACATCTCCATGGTCATCCACGAGCACCTCAATTTCTTCGACCAGACATCGCTGCGCAACACGGTCACGAGCGCCGGATTCCGTGTGGTTGCACTTGAGAAGGGCGGCTATGGCGGGGTGTTGTATTGCGCCGCCGTCGTTGACGAAGCCCAAGCTCCTCCCCCGCCAACCGGAGTCGCCCCGTTCGAGGCGTTCACCGCGCGGGTTTCAGAAGGCGAGCGGCGCTTTGCGGCGTTCCTCGCGGAGGCGGACAGCGCAGGTGGCGCACCTGGGTTTTACGTACCTCTTCGTGCACTGCCGTACCTCGGGTCGGTCGGCAGACACGAGAACATCCGCTTCTTCGACGACGACCCCGGCATTCACGGCCGGTATTTCGACGGCTTTGCGGTTCCGGTCGAGAACTTCGCGGATCTTCAAGTCAATCCGCCTTCGACGATCTTCGTCGCGAGTACGTCGTTTGGTCGACAACTCCGCGAGCGCATCAACAGCGAGGTCGCGTCACCACCACGAGTCGTCACGCTCGATGAGCTCCTGCGGTAGCCTCGCCGCGGTGACCTGCGATGCGTGAAACCCTGCTCGATCTTCTGGTGGCACCCGGCTCGTTCAATGCGCTGACGCTTGAACACGCGTCGCGAAGCAACGGCGAGATCAATGCCGGGATCCTGACCGACGGCGACGCACACCGCTTTCCGATCACCGACGGCATCCCGCGGTTTGTTCGGACCGACGATTCGGGGCAGATTCAGACCGCCGACAGTTTTGGCTTCAAATGGGGTCGGCGCGACAGTTACGACGACGGCGCGATGGCCGTAACCTCGCGCGCCTGGCAGCTTGAGCGCTACGGGATGTCGTCGTCACAGGAGTTGCGTGACGTGTTTGCAAGCCACGAGTTGGTGCTCGACGCAGGATGCGGAAGCGCGTTCTCGAGCTCGTTGTGGCTTGACGAGGGTTGGACGGGGGAATGGGTCGGGGCCGACATCTCATCCGCCGTGGATGTCGCGCGTGATCGCATCGGCGCACTTCCCGGAACCCAGTTCGTCCAGGCAGATGTACTCGACCTCCCATTCGCTGACGGGACATTTGGTGCCGTCTTTACCGAAGGGGTGCTCCATCACACACCGTCAACGGAGCGTGCCTTCCATTCGGTCGCCCGCCTGCTGCGCCCTGGTGGCGAACTCTTCGCGTACATCTATCGCAAGAAGTCGGCAGTCCGTGAGTTCACCGACGACCACGTCCGCGAACAGCTGACATCGCTGACACCGGAGGAGGCGTGGGAGGCCTTGCGACCTCTGACCGCCCTCGGCCAGGCGCTCGCGGAGTTGAAGGCTGACGTCGTTGTGCCCGAGGATGTCTCGCTCCTTGGCATTCCCGCCGGAACGTACGACGTGCAGCGGCTCATCTACTGGCATTTCGCGAAGCTCTTTTGGAACCCGGACTGGACGTTCGAGGAGAACCACCACATCAACTTCGACTGGTACCACCCGACATATGCGCATCGGCACACCGAAGCCGAGATCCGTCAGTGGTGTGCCGACGCTGGACTCGAGGTGATTCGTCTCCATGACGAAGAGCCCGCTGCGTACACGCTCCGCGCTCGACGTCCCCGTTAACGATGTGCGGTATCGCCGGGAGCGCAAGCGTCGAAGGAACCCCGGCTGAACCCGAGGCCGTCGCCCGGATGGCCGACGCGCTCGCCCATCGCGGGCCGGACGGCTCCGGCGTCTCGTGCGAGGGCCCTGTTGGACTCGGGCACCGTCGACTCGCGATCCTCGACCTGTCGAACGCTGGGGCGCAGCCAATGCTCTCCCACAGCCGCAACTCGGCGCTCGTCCACAACGGCGAGATCTACAACTTCCGTGAGCTGCGCACCGAGCTCGCAGCCGACGGATCCCGATTTACCTCGCAGACCGACACCGAGGTCATCCTCGAAGCGTATGAGCGGTACGGGCCCGCCTGCGTCGAGCGATTCAACGGGATGTTTGCTTTTGCGATCCACGACCGCGCTCGGCGTCGGCTGGTCGCGGCCCGTGACAGATTCGGGGTGAAGCCGCTCTACTGGTGGTTCAACGGACGAACGCTCCTGTTCGCGTCCGAGATCAAGGCGATCCTCACAAGCGACCTCGTGCAGCGCCGTGTCGATCCGGGCGCGCTCAACGAGTACTTCACCTTCCAGAACATCTTCACCGACCGAACGCTCTTTGCGGGCATCAGGCTCCTCCCACCCGGATCGACCTTGACCCTGGAGCTGCAGCCAGGCTCGACACCGCGCGTAGAGAAGTGGTGGGACTTCCCGATCGAAACACCCGAATCAGCGATCCCGGAGCGCGAGCTCGTCGAGTCGCTCTCGGAGACCTTCAGGGCTGCAGTTTCGCGTCAGCTCGTGAGCGACGTGCCGGTCGGTAGCTACCTCAGTGGCGGAGTCGATTCAAGCTCGATCACGTCCGTCGCGATTGAATCCCTGCCACGGTTGCGAACGTTCACGGCCGGCTTCGACATGTCGTCTGCGTCAGGGCTTGAGATCAGCTTCGACGAGCGGCGCGAGGCCGAAGCGCTGTCGAATCTCCTCAAGACCGAGCACTACGAGGTGGTGCTTCACGCCGGCGATATGGAGCTCGTGCTCCCAGAGCTGATCTGGCACCTCGAAGACCTCCGCGTGGGTCAGTGCTATCCGAACTACTACATCGCGCGCCTGGCGAGCAAGTTCGTGAAGGTTGTGCTGTCTGGAGCAGGTGGCGATGAGCTCTTTGGGGGATATCCGTGGCGCTACCACGGTGGCGGCGGGTCGGGAGACGACTTCCTCGCGAGCTACTACGCCTCGTGGCAGCGACTGGTCCCCGACGAGGACAAGCATCTCCTGTTCCAGCCATCGGTGATTTCGGCGCTCGGTGACGAATCGGCCTTCGACGCCTTCCGTGGGGTGTTTCCGCGCGACGGCAACTCCTTCGCCACCTCCGACGAACGGATCGCTGCGTCGCTCTACTTCGAACTCAAGACGTTTCTGCCCGGTCTGCTCCTCGTGGAGGACAAGATCAGCATGGCTCAC
>CAIWTI010000080.1 GCA_903915545.1 uncultured Actinomycetes bacterium
CGGCGTCGGGTGACGTGCCTTCGCCGAAGGGGCTCATCCACGTCGCGTGGACGGCGAACGACGCCGGGGTCGTGACGTCGCTCAACGTGACGGCACCGGCAGGAGAGACGTGGGCGAACGCGCCGGCACCGAGCGCAGCCGCGAACAAGACGCTCGCGAGCAAGACCAAGAGTAAGAACACGTCGAAGAAGGTCACGAAGCCCACCGCCGTCAAGCGGTAGAACCTCAGGGATGGCTTCGCCCGCTCGTCTCCCGATTGGCCTGATCGGCCTTGGTCTGATTGGCCGCGCTCACCTTGACCGGGCACAGACAAGCGATGCGGTCGAGATCGTCGCCGTCGCTGATCCGGTGGAGGCCTCGCGCGACCAGGCTGCTGCCGCGGGGATTACGGCCTACGCCGACCATCGCGATCTCTTGGCTCATCCCGGTCTTGGCGCGGTGATCGTCGCGACCCCGAACCAGACACACGTCGCGGTTGGGCTCGACTGCGTGGCGGCCGGGCTCCCGACGCTCATCGAGAAGCCGATCGCCGACACCGTCGAAGCGGCGCAGCAGCTCGTCGACGCCGCGGCTGCGGCGCGAGTGCCGATTCTCGTCGGCCATCAGCGCCGCCACAACCCGCTCGTGCGGAAGGCCCGTGAGGTGGTCGCGGCCGGGACGCTCGGGCGGATCGCAACCGCAACCGTGCACAGCACCTGGCTGAAGCCCGACGCGTACTTCGACGTCACCTGGCGGCGGGAGCCGGGTGGCGGGCCAGTGCTGATCAACCTGATCCACGACATCGACCTGCTGCGGCATTTGCTCGGCGAGGTGGTGTCGGTGCAGTCGGCAACCTCGAACGCGATCCGCGGGTTTGAGGTCGAGGATTCGGCGGCCGCGATCCTCCGCTTCGAGTCGGGCGCGCTCGCGACCGTGATCACGAGCGACGCGGTTGCCTCACCCTGGATCTACGACCTCTCGGCCGGCGAGGCGGCGCACTACCCGCGCCAGCCACAGCCAGTGAACAGCCACTACCTCACCGGAACCGAGGCGTCGCTCGCGTTGCCGCAGCTCGACCTGTGGCAGTACGAGGGCGCTCGCGGATGGCACGAGCCGCTGTCGGTGACGCGCGTCCCGTACGAGCCAGGCGATCCGTACGCCGAGCAGCTCCGCCATCTGCGTGCCGTCGCCGTCGATGGCGTCGAGCCCTTGTGCTCAGGGCTCGACGGTCTGCGGACGCTTGAAGTGACGCTCGCGATCCTCGCGAACGCCTGACCCTCTCGAGGGAACGCTTAGAGCTTGACGTTCGTCGTGATGCGCCGCGTCTTGCCATGTGCGGTCGTCGCGACGTTCAAGTGGAACGTCTTGCCCTTCTTCAGGTGAAGCGCCGAGATCTCCTGGACGAACGTCGTCTTACCCTTCCGGGCGCTCGTGTTGAAGCTCATGAGCTGCTTGCCGGTGTCGGTGACGAGTGTGATCTGGATCGCTGCTTGCGAGCCAAGCTGCAGCGAGAACGAGATCGTCTGCTTGCCTCCGCTACCAATGACGACCGTCGGGTTCGAGACAGTCACCTTCGGAAGCGCTGCCGTCGATGACGACGTCGACCCGCCCGCGGAATCGTTCGTCGCCGTTGTGGGTCCCGTCGTCGTCGTCGGAGTCGTCGTCGTTCCCGGACCGGATCCCGACGAGCCACCACCGGACGAAGGGTTCGTCGAGACGTGGACCGTCGTCGTGACGGGTGGCGGCAGTGGCACGGTCGCCGTGGCGGCCGATGAGGCGGTCACGGTGCCAGCGATGTTCGACGTCGTGACGCTGCACCGGAACGCCTTGCCCTGATCCGCCGCGTTGATCGTGTGCGAACCGAGAACTGCCTGGTCGCTGCTTGGGAACGACACCGATGCCGTGGAAACCTGCGTCCACGAGACACCATCGGCCGACCCCTCGAAGCTGTAGTTGAGCTGCGTCGGTGTCGGATCGGCCGACCACGCACCTGACAGGCACGTCAGTGAACCGCCCAGTGTCGGCGAACCCTGGATCTGCGGAAGAGCGGTGTTCGCGATGCGCGCGGGTCGATAGCGGAGATCGTCACGGAGTTACTTCCCGGATCAAGCGCGATCGCATTGGTCGTGTAGTAGATCCCGCCCTGCTGCCCGGAAGCGCTCGTCGAGGCGACGCCAACCGAGTGGCCGTTGACGGCAAACGTGAGCTCGACATCCTGCGTCTGGTTCCCCGTCGAAATCGTGATCGGCGACTTGCTGAAGAGGGGATTGCCCTGATTACTGGCTGGATCGATGACGTAGTTGGTCTTGTTGAAATTGAAGCTGCCGTAATCGCAGCTGCACCCGGCGATCTCAAGGTACGAGATCCAGTTGCCCATGCAGGTCGATGAGGCGCAGCCAGTTACATCCGCCTTGCTCCCTCCGAACGCCGAGGGAGCGAAAGCGAGGACAGTCACGGCCATCACCGCAATGCGCCTCACACGGCGGACTGTGCCAGAGGCTACGGCGAATAGCTAGCCGTGAAATACCGCCGTTCGAGGCGAATCGCTACGACTCTCGAAGGATTGCGAAGGTTCGAAGGAACCCAATCGCGATCCCAAGAAGCAAAATGCGCCCGGCACGATTCGAACGTGCGACCTCTGCCTCCGCAGGGCAGCGCTCTATCCCCTGAGCTACGGGCGCCAGCGAGCTAGCCGGGGGAGTGTAGCCGTGCGGCGCGCTCCGCGACCTGAAGTTCGGCATCAACCGGCACTTCGACCCGGATGTATGCAAGCGCGAGACCCTCAACGGAGCTCGTAATCCGCCCCACTGACTCGCCGTTGTGGGTCACCTCGGCAGGCGGTCGTACCCGGTCGCCCGGGATCTCGAGGATGCGCAGCGAGCGGTTCACGTGGCCGCGACGGAAGAGACGCGTCACCGGCTCCTGGCCCGGGAAGCAGCCCTTCTCGAACGAGATCGCCGAGACATCAAGGCCCGCCTCGGCGGGAAGAATGCCGTCGTCGATCTCACGACCCCATCGCGGCGTCGCGGCGAGGATGCGCAGGCGCTCAAGCTCATGGTCGGGCGGGTCGGCGGGATACGCAGAGTCGATCGCTTCGACGGCGGCGATGCCGTAGTCGTCGTTCGGGATCCCGTCGGTGGCGGGATCGAAGACGATCACGGAGGTGTGCTCCTCCGGCTCGATCTCGCACTTCGTTCCGATCTTCAGCCGCCGCAGCTCACGCAGCAGCGCCGCACCCTGCTCAATCTCGGTGAGCAGCAGGAAGTCGTCAGCGTTCCGTCGCCACACCCGCATCAGGGCGATCACTCGACCCTTCGGGGTCAGCAGCAGCGCCTGGCAGTGGTCCCCAGCAAGCACGTCGTTCGACAACACGCGCTGCAGAAAGTCTCCCGCCTCCGGCCCCGCGACGCGCACGTACGCGCGCGGACGGGCATATGTCGAACCGGGCCTTTCGGGTGACGCTCCCACCCGGCTAGTGTAGGGACGGTGTTCAGGTCTAAGGCGGAGCGGAAGGTGACCGAGATGGGATACGACCCGTCACGTCTGCCGCCGGGCCAGTACCTGACAGACAAGTGGCCCGTCCTGCATGCCGGCTCGGTGCCACACGTCGATCGGTCGCTCTGGACGCTCCGCGTGTTCGGCGAAGTCGAGAACGAGCTCACCCTCACCTGGTCGGAGTTCGCCGCGCTGCCGCACTCAAGCAACGTGCAGGACATCCACTGCGTCACGCGTTGGAGCAAGTTCGACACCGAGTTCACCGGTGTCCACTGGCGCGAACTCGCCGCGCTCGTGAAGCCGAAGCCGACGGCCCAGTACGCGATCGCCCACGCCGAGCACGGGTTCACCGCCAACGTCCCACTCTCGTACCTCGCCGATGACAACGCGATCCTCGCCACCCACGGCGACGGCGCCGAACTGACACCCGACCACGGCTGGCCCGTGCGGCTCGTAATCCCCGGCAAGTACTTCTGGAAGAGCGCCAAGTGGCTGACCGGCATCGAGCTACGCGCCACCGACCAGCCCGGCTTCTGGGAATGGTACGGCTACAACAACAACGCCGACCCCTGGGCCCAAGAGCGCTACGAGTTCTAGCGACGCCCCTCAATTTCCGAGCGAGACGGTCGATGACGTGACTGTCTCACTCCTCCCGATTGTGACTTGTCTGAGGGCGCCCAATGGGCGCCCTCACTCGCTTCTACAGGCGAAATGACGTGGTTCCCTCAGAAGAGGGATCAGGTCGCCGCCCATCGCAACCGAGAACTGAAAGGCACCTCCTGAAGTGCCCGTCCCGTTCTGAGAGAGCCGGCCCGCCCGCCGGCTCTCTGTCTTTAAGGCGCTCGCCGTTAACGCCGGAGGGCGCCCGCTGGGCGCCCTCCGCTTCGAACCGTGAGCCCAAGGGCTCGTTACATCATCCCGCCCATGTCAGGCATGCCGCCGCCCATACCGCCGCCGTTCTTCTCCGGCGCGTCGACAACGATTGCCTCAGTGGTGAGGATGTTCTTCGCGATCGACGCCGCGTTCTGCAGCGCCGAGCGGGTGACCATGGTCGGGTCGATGATCCCGTTCTTGACGAGATCGGTGACCTCACCGGTGTCGACGTTCAGACCCTGACCCGGCTTCGCCGAGCGGACCTGCTGCACGACAACCGAGCCTTCGAGGCCCGCGTTGAACGCGAGCTGACGAAGCGGCTCCTCGAGCGAGCGAAGGATGATCGCGGCGCCCGTCTTCTCGTCACCCTCAAGGGCTTCGAGCGAAGCACGGACTGCATCGGCCGCGTTCAGCAGCGCGACGCCTCCACCCGGGACGATGCCCTCTTCGAGCGCTGCGCGGGTCGCCTGGAGGGCGTCCTCAACGCGGTGCTTCTTTTCCTTCATCTCGGTCTCGGTGGCTGCGCCAACCTTGACCACTGCGACGCCGCCCGACAGCTTCGCGAGGCGCTCCTGGAGCTTCTCACGATCGAAATCGGAATCGCTCGACTCGATCTCACCCTTGATCTGCTTGATCCGAGCCTTGATCGCGTCAGCCTGACCCGAACCATCGATGATCGTCGTGGCGTCCTTCGACACGACAACGCGACGGGCACGGCCAAGCTGCTCGATCTTCGTGTTATCGAGCTTGAGACCCATCTCTTCGGTGATCACTTCGCCACCGGTGAGGATCGCGATGTCTTCGAGCATCCGCTTGCGGCGATCGCCGAAGCCCGGCGCCTTGACGGCGACGGCCTGGAACGTGCCACGGAGCTTGTTGACGACAATGGTCGCGAGCGACTCGCCCTCGACATCCTCAGCAACGATCAGCAGCGGCTTGCCGTTCTGGATGACCTGCTCGAGCACCGGGAGAAGGTCCTTGATGCCACCGATCTTCTGGTTGGCGACGAGGATGAACGGATCCTCGAGGACGGCCTCCATGCGATCGGAGTCGGTGACCATGTACGGCGAGAGGTAGCCCTTGTCGAACTGCATACCCTCGGTGAACTCGAGCTCGAGACCAAGAGTCTGGCCCTCTTCGACGTTCACAACGCCGTCCTTACCGACCTTCTCGATTGCGTCGGCGATGACGTCACCGATCTCGCGCTCACGCGACGAAATCGTGGCGACACGGGCGATGTCTTCCTTGCCCGAAACCTCGTTCGACTGTGAACGAAGGTTCTCGGTGACAGCAGCAACAGCCTTCTCGATACCACGCTTGAGACCCATCGGGTTCGCGCCAGCCGAGACGTTCTTCAGACCCTCGCGGACGATCGCCTGAGCGAGAACGGTCGCGGTGGTGGTGCCGTCACCTGCGACATCGTTCGTTGCGGTGGCGACTTCCTTGACGAGCTGCGCGCCCTGGTTCTCGAACGGATCCTCGACCTCGATCTCGCGAGCGATGGTCACACCGTCATTGGTGATGGTCGGGGCGCCGAACTTCTTGTCGAGCACGACGTAGCGCCCCTTCGGGCCAAGGGTGACCTTGACCGCGTCGGCGAGGATGTCGACACCGCGCTGCAGTGAGCGACGGGCCTCCTCGTTGAACTTGAGCTCCTTGTGAGCCATGTGTCCTCAGTCCTCCGTCTTCCTAGTTACTTTGCGACCTTGGCGAGGATGTCCGTCTCGCGCAGGATGAGATAGTCGTTGCCTTCGATCTTGATGTCGGTGCCGCCGTACTTCGAAAACAGCACGACATCGCCAACGGCGACATCAGGGGTGAGATGCTCACCCTTGTCGTTGCGGACGCCTGGTCCAACAGCGATCACGGTGCCGCGCTGCGGCTTTTCGACCGCCGTGTCCGGCAGGACGATGCCGCCAATGGTCGTCTGCTCTTCTTCGAGAGCTTCGACGATTAGACGGTCGCCCAGGGGCTTCAGGTTCATACAGCCTCCATCGTAGGTGCGGGGTGCGAATCGATTGGCACTCTCGGTAGGTGAGTGCCAGCGGCTCGCAGCATAGCGGTCCCAGAGAGGGCTACGTCAAGTGATCTAAGTCACCTTGACTCAACTTTGGTGCCAAAACGATCGAAGATGTGAACGCGCGCAAAGGGTGGTATGAACAACGGTGTGAGGCGGGAGTTCTCTGCGGGGGGTGTGCTCGTTCGGCCGGAAGATGACCGGTGGGAGTTCGCCGCGATCCGTCCTGGCGGCCGTCCGGCTGGCCTGTGGGCGCTGCCCAAAGGACAGATCCAAGAGGGTGAGACGGGCGAAACCGCCGCACTCCGCGAGGTCGCCGAAGAGACAGGGGCTGTCGGACACTCGCTCGGCAAGCTCGGCGACATTCGCTACTGGTTCAACTGGAAAGGCGAGCGGATCTTCAAGATCGTGTCGTTCTTCCTGATCGAATACGAGACCGGTGACATCGGGGTGATCGACGAAGAGTTTCGACACGAAGTCGCCGACGTGCAGTGGCTCCCACTCGACGACGCCGCGGCGCTCCTCGCGTACAAAGGCGAGCGCGAAATGGCGGAGCTCGCCGTCGCCCGGCTCGCTGCCCGCGACAGCTGACTATCATCGGGGCGTGCCTGCGTACGCGCTCAACTTCTATTCACCGATTGTCGAGCAGCAGCTGCGCAGCCAGCGCAAGACGGCCACGATCCGCCTCGGCGACAAATCACGCAAGTACCAGAAGGGCATGATTGTCTCGGTGCTCGTTGGGGCCCGCTTCGGAACTCGACAGCATGTCTTCGACGCGGTCATCGACAAAGTCGAGGTCAAGCGCCTCGACGAGCTCTCACCACGCGAGATCGAGCACGACAACCCCGAGATCCGCCGTGTCGACGACATGGCAACATGGCTCGGCCAGCTCTACAACCGTGACGTCACGCCCGACGAGACCGTCACCGTGATCCGCTTCTCGGCGATCAAGCCGTCGCTGGGTCTCTTCTAGATCCGCCCGAGCACCTTCGAGTCAGAGAGCTACTTGGGGTCTTTGCGGATCTTCATGCCGAAGAGCGTCGGCTCGCGCAGCTGCGCGCCGCACTCCTCGCAATCAACAGCGAAGGTCGACGAGAAGGGTGCCGAGCACGACGGGCAGCGACGAAGCATCGTCCCGCCACAGGGACACGTCTCTGGCACCTCGTCTTCGTGCTCCTCAAACCAGCGTTGGGCGGCTCCGCAGTTGAGGCAAAACGCAGTCCAACTCCCCAGCACTTTGCGGCGTTCTTCACGAAGCCAGTCGGCAGCCTTTCCCATTGGCGTAGGCTAGCCGTCGATGGCAACTGCGCTTGTACTTGGCGGATCGGGTCAGATGGGACGCCCGATCGCCCGTCGTCTTGTCGCTGACGGGTACGACGTCACCGTCGCTGCCCGCACCGCAAACCCGCCCGACATGGACGGTCTCACCTATGTCTCGTGCGATCGCGACGCGCCCGGGGCACTCGACGCACTCGTCGGTGACGGTTTCGACGTTCTCGTCGACATCGTCACGATGACGCCCGCCCACGCCCACCAGATCGTCGGGCTCGGCGACCGATTCGGCTCAGTCATCACCACCTCGACGGGCGCCGTCTACCGCGACGAGGCAGGCAACAGCCTGATCTCGGCGCGCTCAACCGGCATCTTCCCCGACTTCCCGTGCCCGATCACCGAGGCGCAGCCTGTCGTCGAACCCGACGACGAGACGTACTCGGGTCGCAAGGTGGCGATCGAGCAGATCCTGGCAGCGGGCCCCGCGCCTTCGACCTACCTGCGCGTCGCCGCCTACCACGGTGCCCACACCCGGCACGCACGCGAGTGGTACTTCGCCCAGCGCGTTCGCGACGGCCGCAAGGTCGTCATCCTCGCCCACGGCGGCGACACGATCTTCAACACGACTTCGCCGGAGAACCTCGCCGAAATGGTCGCGTGCGCGGCGAACAACCCGGGCCACGGCGCGTTCAACTGCGCCGACCCCGATCCCCCCACCGCCCGCGAGATCAGCCGGATCGTCGCGGGCCATCTTGGCTACGCGTTCACCGAGGTGCTGCTGCCCGGCGAGAGCGACGGTCCCGTTGGCTCAAGCCCGTGGGCGGTGCCGCGCCCGTTCGTGCTCGACACCACCAAGGCGCAGCGCGAGATCGGCTACCGCCCACAGACGACCTATGCCGAATCGGTGCCCGCAACCGTTGACTGGCTCGTCGCGGCGCTTGAGGGCAAGACGTGGCGTGAGGTGCTCACCGGGTCGCCGTACCTCGAGACGATGTTCGACTACGCGGCCGAAGATGCATTCCTGGTTGGGCTCACATGACACCGGCACCGACCACCCATTTTGCGCAGGCCAACGAAAAGATCGCCCGCACAGTCGAGACACGCGTTAGAGTGAGCGCCGCATGACGACCGCCCGCGTCGCCGAGCCTGTCGGCTCGCTGCAAGAAGTGCAGGAGCTTGGCCTCGATCACGAGGATCTCCTCGGCATTTACCGCAACATGGTGACCACGCGCCTGATCGAAGAGCGCGGGCACATCCTCTATCGCCAGGGGAAGATCACGGGCTCGTACTACACCGGCCGCGGTAACGAAGGCGCCGCCGTCGGGATCGCAACCGCGATGGGCACGCATGACGTCGGCACACCGCTCCATCGCGAGTGCGGCGTCCACGTCACACGTGGCATCGAACCGTGGCGCATCTTCGCCCAGTTCCTCGCCAAGGCCGATGGGCCAACGCACGGTCGCGACGGCAACATCCATCTCGCCGACGACCGCCTCGGCCTGATCGCAATGGTGTCCCACCTGCCCGCGATGCTCCCGGTCTCGGTTGGCTGCGCGCTCGCCTTCAAGATCCGCGATGAGCGCCGAGTCTCGTTCGGCTGGTTCGGCGACGGATCGGCCGCCCGTGGCGACGTCCACGAGTCGATGAACTTCGCCGGCGTCATGCGACTGCCGATGGTCTTCTGCTGCACGAACAACCTGTGGGCGTACTCGACGCCCAGCCACCTCGAATACGCCTGCGAGCACCTCGCCGATCGTGCCGCGGCCTACGGCTTTGAGGGTGTCGTCGTCGACGGCACCGATGTCCTCGCGGTCTACCGCGAGGCGAAACGCGCCGCCGACAAGGCGCGCGATGGTGGCGGGCCCACACTGATCGAAACCGTCTCGTTGCGCATGGAAGGACACGCCGTCCACGACGACGCATTCTACGTGCCGAAGGAGCTGTTCGACGAATGGGCGGCGAAAGATCCGCTTGAGCGCTACCGCACCTGGTTGCGCGAGAACATCGGAATGACCGACGAGACCGAGGATGAGATCACCTCGCATGTGAAGAAGCTCTTGAACGACAGCCTTGAGCGTGCAGAGGCGTCACCCGATCCCGATCCCGCCACGCTGCTCGACGGCGTGTACGCCACCCTCGCCGACGTCGAAACGCCCCACCACAAGTAATGGCCGAGAAGACCTACCTCCAAGCGATCAGCGAAGGTCTGCGCCAGCAGATGCGCCACGACAAGCGCGTCTTCCTGATCGGCGAAGACATCGGTGTGTACGGCGGCGCCTTCAAGGTGACGCTCGGATTCCAAGAGGAGTTCGGCCCGTGGCGCGTCATCGACGCACCGCTTTCTGAGACAGCGATCGTCGGCGGCTCAACCGGCGCGGCGATCATGGGGCTGCGCCCCGTCGCCGAGATGCAGTTCTCCGACTTTGTCTCGTGCGCCTACGACCATCTCGTCACGATCGCCGCCAAGCAGCGTTGGCGCGCGGGAACGCCAATTCCGATCGTCTTGCGTCTTCCGTCGGGTGGCGGCTTCTCGGGTGGCCCGTTCCACTCGCAGAACCCCGAGTCGACGTTCGCGCATATTCCCGGCCTGAAGGTCGTCTGTCCGGCCACGCCGGAGGATGCGAAGGGCTTGATCATCGCGGCGATCGAAGATCCCAACCCGGTGCTGTTCTTTGAGCACAAGCATCTCTACCGCCGGATCAAGGGCGAGGTGCCCGACGAGCGATACGTGACGCCGATTGGCGAGGCGCGCATCCACCAGGCGGGCGAAGACATCACGATCATCACGTGGGGTGCCATGGTGCATACGGCAACCGAAGCCGCCGCCGAAGTGCCCGAGCTTTCCGTCGAGATCATCGACCTACGCACGATCCTGCCATGGGACAAGGAAGCGGTGCTCGCATCGGTGCGCAAGACGTCGAAGGCACTCGTGCTGCACGAAGACACCCGCACCGGCGGCTTTGGTGGCGAGATCGCCGCAACGATTGGTGAGGAGGCGTTTGAGCACCTCGATGCTCCCGTACGCCGCGTCACCGCACCCGACACGCCGGTGCCGTTTGCCCCGGTGCTTGAGAAGGCGTTCATCCCGCAGGTCGCCGATGTCGCAGCCGCTCTCCGCTCGCTGGCGGCGTACTAGGCGATGACGAGCGGCAGCCCGATCGATGTCGTGATGCCGCAGATGGGTGTCTCGGTCTCCGAGGGCACGATCACGAAGTGGTTGAAGGACGTCGGCCAGACCGTCGCCTCGGACGAGTCGCTGCTCGAGATCTCGACTGACAAGGTCGACACCGAGGTACCGAGCCCGGCGTCGGGCGTGATCCTCGAGATCTTGGTGCCGGAAGGGGAGACCGTTGCCGTCGGCGCAGTCCTCGCGCGCATCGGTGCTGCGAGTGACGTTGTCGTCACGCCCGACGCACCCGCGGCCCCCGAACCCGCTGCTGCTCCTGAACCCGCATCGGAAGCTCCGCGGGCCGAGACGGCTCCCGTTGTTGCTGCACCGGTTGAGGCTGCGGCCCCTGTTGTCGCGACACCCGCACCGATTGCGCTCGAAGGTACCCACGTCTTCGTCTCGCCCGTCGTCGCACGCATGGCCGCCGAGGCGGGCATCGATCCCTCGACGATCCCGGGAACCGGGAACGGCGGGCGGGTCACCAAGAAAGACATCCGCGCCTTCATCGAGAGCGGCGGCACGGTTCAGACCGTGCCCGCGCCGGCGGCGCCAGCACCCGTTGCAGCGGCTCCGGCACCCGCAACTCCAGCGCAGGTGGCACCCGCGCCGGCAGCTGCCGCAGCGCCAGATGCAACACGGGCAGCGCTCCCCGACGTTGTCGAGAGCGAGCCGGGCGAGACGCTTGAGTCGATGAGCGCAATGCGACGAGGGATCGCCGACCACATGCGCCGCTCGCTCGACACCGCCGCGCACGTCACGAGCGCGATCGAGGTCGATATGTCGCGCGTGGTCGCGCTCCGGAACGAGCTGAAGGGCGCCTACCAGCGCGACTACGGCGTGAATCCGACCTACCTCTCGTTTATCGCCCGCGCGGTTGTCGACACGCTGCGCGACTGGCCGTGGGTGAACGGCGAGATTCGGGGCGACAAGATCGTGACGCGCAACTACGTGAACCTTGGCTTCGCCGTCGCGCTTGAGAACGGGAAGGGACTGATCGTTCCGGTCGTCAAGCACGCAGAGGGACTCAACCTCCTCGGGATGGCCAAGGGCATCGCCGACATCGCCGAGCGCGCGCGCACGAAGAAGCTCACGCCCGACGATGTCGCGGGTGGAACGTTCACGATCACGAACCCCGGCGGGTACGGCACCTTCATGGGCACACCCGTGATCAGCCAGCCCCAGGCCGGCATCCTGGGCACCTACGCGCTCGTCAAGCGTCCTGTCGTCGTCGAGGACGCGCTTGGCCAGGACGTGATCGCGATCCGCCCCATGATGAACCTGACGCTCACGTACGACCATCGGCTCGTCGACGGCGCGTATGCCGCGCAGTTCCTGCGCGACCTCACCCAGCGCCTCCAGACCTGGACCGTCTCCGACTACTAGCCCGGTAGAGTCGGGGTATGGCGACTGGTGCCTACCTTCTCAACCTCGGCGTTGTCGATTACCACGAGGCCTGGGCGTTGCAGCGCTCGCTTGCCGCGGCAGTGACGCAGCGGGCGATCCCGGACACGGTGCTCCTGCTTGAGCACCCCCCGACGGTGACGCTCGGCCGCCGTACCGACGAGGGCGAACTTCATGTCCCCGCCGATGCCACCGTCGAGATCGTCGAGACCGACCGCGGCGGGAAATCGACGTTCCATGGCCCCGGCCAGCTCGTCTGTTACCCGATCCTCGATCTTCATCGATTCGGCAAGGACGTCAAGAAGTACTGCCGAGATCTCGAAGAGGCGGTGATCAAGACGACCGCGCTGTTGGGTGTCGAGACGACGCGTATCGACGGACTCACGGGCGTGTGGCTCGAACGGCCACCGCGCAAGATCGCGTCGATTGGCGTGCATATTCGTCGCTGGGTGACCACCCATGGCTACGCGTTGAACGTCGATCTTGATCCCGCGCCGTTTACGGAATGGATCACGGCCTGCGGGTTGGAAGACGCGCAGTTCACATCGCTCGCGCGCGAAGCCGGGCGAAGCATCACGGTCGACGAGGTACGCCCGGCAGCAACCGCAGCGCTCGCTGAGGTGTTCGGGCTTGAGTTCGACGAACTCCCGAGCGACAGCTTCTCGGGCTCCGGACTCTGGGCGCAGCCGCGCCACGAGTCACTCGCAGCGAGTTAGACCGCTGGACGCGCGACCGGGAAGGTTGCGCGGAACGTCGACCCGCGGCCCTCGCTGCTCACGACTTCGATGGTGCCGCCGTGCGCCTCGACAATCGTCTTGGCGATGTAGAGCCCGAGCCCCGTTCCCTGCACCGCATCTGTCAGTGCCCGCGATGAGCGGAAGAAGCGATCGAACAGGTGCGGGATGTCGGCAGCCGGAATACCGACGCCGTCATCCTTGACTTCGACGTTGACCTCGTCGGCGACTCGCGTGACACGAACCTCAACGTGCCCGCCCGGCGGCGTGAATTTCACAGCGTTCGCAACGAGGTTGTCGACAACCTGGCCAAGCCGGCCGGCATCACCCGTGACGTACGCGTTGTTGTCGGCCTCGAACGTCAGGCCCAAGCCGCCCGCCGCCGCGACGGGCCGGATCGTGTCAACCGAATGCGCAACCACCCCGGGCAGGTCGACGCTATCGGAGCGCAGATCGAGCCGCCCTTCAGCAAGACCGGCCGCGAACAGCAGATCGTTCACAAGCCGAAGCAGCCGTCCGGTATTCCGGGTCACGACGTCGAGGTCGGAGCGCTGCGCGTCGTTCACCGGCCCGCTCGCACCCTCGGCGAGCAGCTCGACGTAGCCCACGATCGACGTGAGCGGGGTACGAAGCTCGTGCGAGACACTCGCGACGAAGTCGTCCTTCATCCGGTCGAGCTGCCGCAGGTCGCGGTTCTGCTGCTCGACGGCACGAAGGAGGCCGGCGAGGCGTAACAACACGAGCACGGCGATCAGCGCGGCACCCCCGGCGGCGACGAGAGTGTGTATCCGATGATGCTCAAGCCGCTCGGTCGCTAGGACAGCGGGGACCGCGAGGAGCGCGGCTGCGAGCACCGCGAGGCGGGGACCCGAAAGGCGTTGCGGCCCGACCTTCGCGACGCCAGCCTGACGCTTCACACCAGGGCGAAGCGCGGCCGCGCCAAGGGTGACATACGACCCGAGCCAGCCGACGTCGATCCACGTTCCAGAGTCGTACTGCGGCGTCAGCAGGAAGATCTCATCCGAAAGGAACAGCAGGAAGATGCTGAGCCCGATCATCCGATAGGGCACAGCGCGGCGCGTCGGACCGATCACGAGCTGGATGAGCGCGACGAGCACAAGGATGTCGAACGACGGCAGCGCGATCTCGTCGGCCTTCCGCAGCGCCGAGAGGCTCTCGTGAACAAGCGCCTCGACGACGAAGACCCACTGCACAGTCACGAGCGCGACGACCACGATCACCGCGTCGAGGACGACCGCCCGGCTCATCTTGGCGCCCAGCTCGCGGAGCAATAGGAAGATGCCGATCGCGAAGAGAATCGGCGCCGCGAGGTAGAAGATGTCGGCCGTCGACGGGACGGGTGGCTCGTGCCCGAAATGCACCTCGTAGTAGGCGCTAATGCAGTCGCCGAGCACCTCGCTTGCGAGACCCGCAGCGAACAGCCGCCACGCGCCGCGCGGCTCCGCGGTCCGTCGACTGAGCCCAACCACAATCGCGCCGACACCCGCCAGGCCAATTACCTCATAGGCGATCGCCTGCGTGTTGCCCGAGAGGAACTCGTATGCAACGACCCCGAGCCAGCCAGCGGCAAGGAAGCCCACCGACGCGGGCGAGAGTGCGTGCAACCAACGGCCGAAGCTGCGCGCCCCGATCTGAGCGACCGTCACCGGGCACCCACTCGTGGGAGCGCGATGCGGAACCGTGCGCCGCCACCGATCAGATTCGCGGCCGACACCGAGCCGCCGTGCGCCTCAACGATCGTTTGGACGATGTAGAGGCCAAGACCAGTGCCCGAGATGCCGCTCGTGATCGCACCCGACGATCGATAGAAGCGATCAAAGACACGCGCGAGTTCATCGGCAGGGATTCCCGGACCGGTGTCCGAGATTTCGACGTATGCCGCGTCGGGTGCCTTCCACACACGGATCGACACTGACCCTCCTTGCGGAGTGAACTTCAGCGCGTTGGCGATGAGGTTGTCGAGCACTTGTCCGAGTCGGCTGGCATCCGCCGGAACCGAGACACCCGGCTCCATCTGGGTCTGGAGGTCGATCTCCTTTGCATCGGCGGCTGGTCGAGCGGCATCAACCGCCAAGTGAGTGATCTCGCCCAACTCGATCTCCGCTGCGGCAAGCGAGAGCGCCCCGCGCTGCACTGAGGCGGCGAAGAGCAGATCGTCGACCACGCCGAGGAGTCGGTTGGTGCTGCGCCGGATCACTTCGAGGTGACCGTGGCTCGATGTTTCAGCGGCGATGACGCCATCCTCCTCGAGCAGCTCGGTGTACCCGGCGATCGAGGTGAGTGGCGTGCGGAGCTCGTGCGAAACGCTCGCCACAAACTCGTCCTTGAGGAAGTCAAGCTCGCGGAGCTCATGGTTCTGACGCTCGGAGTCGCGCAGCAACAGCCAGAGGCGCGCGAAGACGAACGCCGACACGAGGGTCATGCCGATCGCGGCGGCCAGCGGGTGCAGACGACCGTGGTGCAAGGCGAACTCGCCAAGCAACGTCAGCGGGATCAACAGCAACGCGGCAGCAAGGAGGATGACGCGGATGCGCTTAATCGCCGGCCGCTCCGTGTCGTCTCCCGTTCCGGGAGCACCCGACGGCTGCAACCCAGCCGCACCGAAGAACACGTACGACAGGAGCCACAGGGCGTTGATCCACGATCCCGACGTGTAGTTCGCGTCGACAAAGAAGAACTCGTCGGCCGCAACCATCGCGACAACAGCAATCGTCAGCAGCCGAACGCGCATCGCATGGTGCGTCGGGCGAACCGTGAGTTGGAGCACAAGGACGAGCAGCACGACGTCGAGCGACGGATAGACCATGTCGACGATCGTCTCGCCGACGGAGTAGCCCTCGTGGCGCACACCATCGAGAACAACGATCCACTGCACCGTTGAGAACGCGACGAGGAAGACCAGCGTGTCAAGGAGTGCCGCGAGCTGCCGCACGACGCGCAGCAGATAGACCGCCACGAGCAGGCCTGCGATCCACGATGAGTAGCCGAAGAGATAGACGCCGTCGATGACCGACGGAACCGATGCCTCGCGGTGATCGACAAGCTCGTACCACGTGTCGATCCAGTCGCCCGTCACCTGCGCAGCAAGCCCGAGAGTGATGAAGATCCACGGGAGGCGTGCGACACGTTCGGTGCGGAAGACGCCGACGGCAGCCGCCGCAACCGCAGCCGTCCCGATCACCTCGAAGGCCACCTGTTGTGTTGCGTCGCGAAGGAGGAAGTAGGCGCCAATCGCGGCCGCCGCGACGGCGAGATACACCGTTGTTGTGGGTGTCAGGCCAACCAGGCCGAGACGCGGCTGGGCCGCAACCGATGTCATCTTGGCGCTCACGCAGTCCCTCCCCACCGCGAGCGTACCCGGCTACGAGACGCCCTGCCGGGACGCGGCCAGTGTTCAGCTGGGCTTCGGGACACCCTGCAGGTGCCTCTAGACTGAGGCGATGGAAACGTCGCATCCGGTGGGTGAGCGGCCACGCCGCCCGGAGTGGATGAAGGTGCGCGCGCCAAGCGCGAACACGAAGTACAACGACGTCAAGAAGCTGCTCCACGGGCAGCGGCTCAACACGATCTGCGAAGAGGCGCATTGCCCGAACATCGCCGACTGTTGGGGGCGTGGTACAGCGACGTTCCAGATCCTCGGTGAGACCTGCACCCGTGCCTGCCGTTATTGCTACGTCAACTCGGGCGCGCCTTCGGAGCCGGTCGACCCACTCGAGCCGCTGCGCGTTGCCCAGGCGGCGCATCAGCTTGGCCTGTCACACGTCGTTGTGACCTCGGTCGATCGTGACGATGTCGAGGATCGTGGTGCTGGCCATTACGCCGCGACGATCCGCGCGCTGAAGGCGAAGCTGCCCGACGCAACGGTCGAGGTGCTGACACCGGACTTTCTCGGGGTCGAGGAGCAGGCGCTGCACACCGTGCTTGCCGAGCGGCCGGAGGTCTTCAACCACAACATCGAAACGGTGCGCCGCCTCCACCGCAAGATGCGCGGCGGCAAGGCGAGCTACGACGGTGCGCTCGCGCTACTCGCCCGCGCGAAAGAGCTGGCCGACTATCCGGTGCTCACAAAGAGCGGGATCATCGTCGGCCTCGGCGAAACGAACGACGAGGTGGTCGACACGCTGCGCGATCTTCGCGCCCATGGCGTCGATGTCGTGACGATCGGCCAGTACCTCCAGCCGAGTTCGAAGCATGCACCGATCGACCGTTGGGTTCATCCCGACGAGTTCACCTGGTTCCGTGAGCAGGGTGAAGCGCTCGGCTTCGGGACGGTCTTCTCGGGCCCGCTCGTGCGCTCGAGCTTCCGGGCCGACGAGCAGCGTCACGCTGCCGCCACCGGCAGCGGCGCGATCTCCTACTAACAAACAGAGCCGCCCCGGAGGGCGGCCCTGTGAGTACTTCGCGGTGGAGGCGACACTCAGCCGCGCGGCTTCGCCATCGCGCGGAAGTCGAGCGCCTTGTCCAGGATCTCGTCCGAAACGCCCTTCTCACGCGCAACCTCACGCAGCGAGCGCTTCGAGTGCGACGCCTCCTTGACGATCTCCGCCGCAGCGTCGTACCCGATGTACGGGTTCAGCGCCGTCGCGGCCGAAAGCGTCAGCTCGGCATAGGTCTCGCACTGCTCGCGATTCGCCTCGATGCCATCGACGCACTTCTCGGCAAACAGGCGGCTCGACGAGGCAAGGAGCTTGACCGAGTCGAGCAGGTTGCGCGCCATCAGCGGGATGAACACGTTCAGCTCAAAGTGGCCCTGCATGCCGCCAATCGCGATCGCAGCGTCATTACCGATCACCTGGGCGGCGACCTGCGTGACGACCTCCGGCATGACCGGATTGACCTTGCCCGGCATGATCGACGAGCCCTTCTGCAACTCGGGCAGGAAGATCTCCGACAGTCCGGCGCGCGGGCCAGAGCCGAGGAAGCGCAGATCGTTCGCGATCTTCGTCAGCGAGACCGCAACGGTCTTCAGCGCACCCGAAGCCTCAACGAGACCATCGCGAGCAGCCTGCGACTCAAACGCATCGGCCGGAGCCGAAATTGTCAGGCCCGTCTCGGCCGAAAGCCGAGCCCGCACCTTCGCTGCAAATTCCGGGTGCGTGTTCAGACCGGTGCCGACGGCGGTGCCACCGAGCGGAATCTTGCCGAGCCGACCAAGCGTCGACTCGACACGCGCAATCCCCTCACGTACCTGGGCGGCGTACCCACCGAACTCCTGGCCGAGCGTCACGGGCACCGCGTCCATCCAGTGGGTGCGTCCTGACTTGACGACGTCATCGAACTCGACGGCCTTCGCCTCAAGCGAAACCGCGAGGACGGTCAGCGACGGCAGCAGATCGTTGACGATCTCGTCGAGCGCGGCGAGATGCACGGCGGACGGGAAGACGTCGTTCGACGACTGCCCCATGTTCACATCGTCGTTGGGATGGACGCCTTCGCCGGCGAGCGAGGCAATGACCTCGTTCGCGTTCATGTTCGACGAGGTACCCGACCCCGTCTGGAAGACGTCAATCGGGAACTGATCATCGAGCTCGCCGCGAGCAATCTGGTCAGCTGCGGCGCCAATGCGCTCTGCCTTCGCGGCGTCGAGCAGACCAAGCTCGGCGTTCACATGGGCGGCAGCGCCCTTGATGCGACCAAGCCACCGCGCAACAGATGCGGGGATCGGTTCGCCTGAAACAGGAAAGTTTTCAATCGCCTTGCGGGTCTCGCCACCCCAAAGCTCACGGGAAGAAGTCGTCGAGTCACTCATAGTGGGAGCCTAGCTCGCGCGAGCTACCCGTCAAACGGTTGTTTGATTTGGGATGTGTCTAGCGGGCCGCGCGAACGTGGCCGAGCAGCTGCTCCCACGTCACAAGCTTCACCCGCGGACGACCAAACGGCTCTCCGCGCTCACGCTCATGCGCGTCGATCGCCTCCCAGCTCTCGTACTCGATCAGCTCAACGTTGCGGCCAAGCAAGATCCGCTCAAGCTCGTCGCCACCGCCCACGCGAGTCGGCAGCTTGCCGCCGCGGTGATCCTCAAGCAGCAGCTCGGCGGTCTCAGAGGCGTCCTTCTTGTTGGTGCCGATGACGCCGCTCGGACCGCGCTTGATCCAGCC
>CAIWTI010000081.1 GCA_903915545.1 uncultured Actinomycetes bacterium
CGAACTCGATGCCGACGTAGAGGTCTTCGGTGCACTCCCGGATCACGACGAGGTCGACGTTGTCGAAACGGGAACGGGCTCCGGCGAAGCTCTTGCACGGTCGTACTTGTGCGTAGAGCCCGAGCTGTGTCCGGAGTGCTCCACTCGGCGAGTGAAAGCTCGAGCCGATCGGTGAGGCGAGAGGCCCCTTCAGCGCGACGCCGTTGGCTCGAATCGCAGCGAGCGTCGCTTCGGGGAGAGGATCGATCTCACCGCCGAGGGCTTCGATGCCCGCCTCGCGGACATCCCACGCAAAGGGGACGCCTGTCGCATCCAGCACGCGGCGGGTCGCCTCGGTCAGCTCGGGCCCGGTCCCGTCGCCGGGAATCAGCGTGACCCTGTGCGCCATCGCGGCAAGTTTAGGCCTCGACGTAGAACGCAGCCTTTGGGTAGCGTGGGAGCGTGAGCAATCTCGCTGAAGCTGCCGCGCAAGCCGATGCCCTCGCGGTCGCCGGGTCAGAGCGCGAGCTTGCGACGCTTCGCGCCCAGTGGGACGAAGAGCTCGAAGCGGCGGCACGTTCTGCCGACTACCGCATTCGCGCAGCCGCCTACCGCGGCGTGGGGCAGTTCCGCTTTCGCCAGAAGATTGAGCTGCTTCGCCGTGGACTTGAAGACGAGAGTCCTGCTGTGCGCGGTTCGGCGCTGATCTCGCTTGAGCTGCTTTCGCGCGATCACCCCGGCGACATCAACGGCGTACGCCCGTTGCTGCACGAGGTGATTACCAACGATCCGAACGAGGCCGTCCGTCGGCTGGGCATCGTTGCGTTGCGTAACGGATCACCGCAGCAGGACACCGTCACCATCCTGCTCGGGCTTGCTGAGGGCGACACGGCTCCGCGCGAGGTGCGCGACGCTGCATTGAAAGTCGCTCAAGCGCTTCGCAAGAAGGCTCTGGCGAAGCCGCCAGGCTCAGCGAAGTCCTAGCGGGGGACGGCGACGCCGAGCGTCTCTGGGGCGAAGAGTTCCTCGGGCGCAACAAGCCGCTTCGAGAGGCCCTGCTCGAACGAGTACTGCATCATCGCCTCGAGGATCTTGCGGTTGTTCTCGAAGCCGTAGATCTGCGGGTCGCCGCCGAAGAGCCGCTCGATGTGCTCGAGCTCTTCGTGCCACCACGGATGGGTGATCGGGGGCACATCGGCGTCGTGCATCTGCTCCCAGCCGAGGCGCCGAGACTCGACGAACCCTTGCAGGAGCGAAACGGGAACCCAGCGGTTTGCCTCGTAGACGTCGCGGCGCACCGCGACCATATGCATGATCGGGTAGAAGCCCGTGCGTTCGAAGTAGTCGGTCTCGACCGGCCGGTAGTTCTCCCAGAGGCGGCGGATCTTCGGTGAGCCCTTTCGATACGCGTACGGCGACTGGCTTGCCGTGATCGCATCAAGTTCGCCCGCCTCAAGGAGTTCGTTGAGGGTGCGATCGGTGGGGATCGACTCGAGCCGCACCCCATCGGGCACGTCGTGGCGCATCCGCTCGGCGTAATCGGCGGTGTTGAGTCCGCCGTAGAACCAGTGGACGTCCTCGGGATGCACGCCATAGTCGTGCTGGAGCATCGCGCGCTGCCAGAGCGCCGCAGTCATCTGATACTCGGGAACACCGACCTTCTTGCCCTTCAGATCCTCGGGCTTCTCGATTCCCGAGTCGACGTTCACGTAGATCTGACGGTGCCGGAAGTGCCGTGACGGAAACACGGGGACGCCCACGAACGTGTCGATCCCACGGCTAACGAGCATCGCCATCGTTGAAACCGACATCTCGGAGCTCTCGAACTCGGCGAACTGCGCCTGGCGACGGAAAAGCTCACGCACGCCGAGGGCGATGTAGTTGAGGTCGATTCCCGGAGGCGAGATCAGCCCCGTTTGGAGCGCCTTGGTGCGGTCGAAGTGATCCTCGCCCGCGTAGGTGAGCTTCAAGCGGCTCATGGCACGACGATAACGCACCCTCCGATTTCCGTGGGTCTATAGTCGATGCGTGTCGTCAAACGTTGAAGCGCGCATTGCCGAGCTTGGTCTGGAGCTTCCGCCCCCGTTGCCCGAGCCACGCTCGCGGATGCGGCGCACAGCCCAGGCAGGAAACCTCGTTTACCTTTCAGGCAACGGTCCTTTCCGCGGGACAGAACTCGTGTGGAAGGGCAAGGTCGGGCGCGACGTCTCGCTTGAGGACGCGCAGGCTGCGGCAGCACTGACGGCACTGAACATGATTCGGGTTCTGCGCGACGAGGGGTACGACCTCGACCGCATCCGCTGGGTGAAGGCGCTCGGGATGGTGAACAGCGACCCGTCGTTTATCGAGCAGGCGGCGGTCGTCAATGGTTTCTCTCAGACGATCGTCGACATCTTCGGCGAGGAAAACGGTCTGCACGCCCGGTCGGCTTGTGGGATGGCGTCGATGCCGTGGGATATGGCGGTTGAGATCGAAGCTATCTGCGAACTCTTGGCGTAACCCCGCGGGGTGACACCGTGAGCTCCCGGCGGCTACTCACAGCGGTGCTCCTCGGCGCCGTGTTCTTGACGACCTTCGTAGCTGGTGCCGCCGCCGTGGCGATGCCGCAGATTGGGTCGGCGCTTCGTCTCAGCTTCTCGACCGCGCTACTTGTGCAGGCGGCGCAGGTGCTTGCTGCGACGCTCGTGCTCGTTCCGGCTGGACGGGTCGCCGACGCGCATGGTCGACGTCGCTACCTGTTCATCGGCCTCGCTCTCTTTACGGTGTCGTCTGTTGTGGCAGCCCTCGCTCCATCGGCCACGGTGCTGGTGGCCGCACGGCTCGGGCAAGGGGTGGCGGGCGCTCTGATTGCAGCGACCAACCAGGCAATGCTCGTGATGCTGTTCCCCGCTGCCGAGCGTGGGCGGGC
>CAIWTI010000082.1 GCA_903915545.1 uncultured Actinomycetes bacterium
GGCCTCGTCAACAACACGCACGGCGGCCTGTCGAGCGCGACAATCGACGCGATCTTCCGCGGTCTGATCACCGACTGGAACAAGGCCTACTACGCCGATGGTACGGGCCCCATTTCCGCCGCGACCGCGCCGATCCTCCTCTGCCGTCGCGACGCGGGTTCGGGTACGCAGACTGTGGCGTCGATCGCCTTCGACAACTACCGCTGCGGCAAGAACGCGAAGGGCTTCGCGGCTCCGAACACGTTCGCCGACAACTTCACGGGCCCGGTGGTCGTGAACTACTCGTCGGACGACGTGATCCGCTGCGTGAAGTCGAGCAACAACTCGATCGGCATCCTGGCCGCCAACAAGGCCGGCACGGCGGCGTCGCCGTACACGGTGCCGGTCGACGGTCAGCAGTGGTCGCTCGCCTCGTTCGTTGCCGGCGCCTGGAAGTTCGGCGCGATCTCGTACTACGCCACGGATACGACCGACTACACGTACCCGGCATCGCACAGCAAGGCGCAGGACATAGTTTTGGCGCTCCTGACGGCGATCAAGACGGGCACCAACGTCTCGACGTACGCGAACAACCTGGCGATTCCGCAGGGCCTCGGCGTCTCGCCGACGGTGTTCAGTTCGTCGAAGCCGGTCCTGCAGTGGGACAACTCGAACGACACCTGCAACCCGGCGTCGGCTACGCCGTTCTGAGCTATCGGTTGACGCAGTTTGCGTTTGCTAAAATAGCGAGGCCGGGGTAGTTTTTACCGGCCAAAAACAGGGGACCGGCCGCAAGGCCGGTCCTTCTGTTTATAGGACGACGACAGACGACAAAGGATGGGCAGATGGACCGGGAAGGACACGGTGGCCGCGTGGCTTACCCCTCGATGATGCGACCGACGGTCCTCGGGCTGGCTTTCTGTTTCCTTGCCTTTGCGGTCTGCGCCCAGGACGCGCCCACGGCGGCAGTACCGGCGCCCACTTTTGAAATTGCCGAGATCCGTGTGCTCGGCAACACGGTACTCGACTCGCGCACCATTGAGCGCGCGGTCTATCCTCACCTCGGTCCCGACCGCGCGCTCAGCGACGTCGAGGCCGCGCGTACCGAACTTGAGGCCGCGTACCACGCGGCGGGTTATGGCACAGTCTTTGTCGATATACCCGAGCAGGACGTCGGCGACGGTGTCGTCCGCCTGCACGTCACCGAGGCGAAGCTCCACCGCACCGACGTCGTCGGCACGCGGTATTTCTCGAATCGCAAGATCCTCGCCGCCCTGCCGGCCGCGGCCGAGGGAACGGTCCCCAACCTGACGGCGCTGCAGAAGCAGATCGGCGACCTGAATACGCAGAGCGCAGATCGGTCCATTGTCCCGGTCCTCAAGGCCGGTCCCGCGCCCGGTACGGTGGATCTGTCGCTCAAGGTCGATGACCACGTGCCGTTTCACGCGGCGCTCGAGGTCAACAACCAGAACACGCCGGACACCTCGGCGCTGCGTACGTCGCTGAACCTCAGCTATTCGGATCTGTTTGATCGCTACGACAGCTTGGGGCTCCAGTACCAGACGGCGCCTGCCCATACCAACGAGGTCGGTGTCTTTGCGCTTACCTACAACGCGCATCTCAACGATGCCGGGCGAAGCCTGGGCATCCTTTTCGTCGATTCACGCAGCGACGTGGCGACGGTTGGCGCGCTGGCGGTCATCGGCAAGGGCCAGATCTACGGCCTGCGCTGGATCGAGCCGCTCGGCATCCACGCTGGTGCGACCCATGCGTTCACGGCCGGCGTCGATTACAAGAGTTTCCGCCAGGCCGTAAAGGTCGACCCGACGACCGGCCTCAACACGCCGATCAACTATGTCCAGTGGTCGGCTGCCTATGCGGGTGGCGCGCGGAGCGAAACGCAGACACTGTCCGTGGGCCTCAGCGCCAATTTCGGCATGCGCGAAGTTGTCAACGATGCGACGGCCTTCGAGAATAAGCGTTTCTTCAGCCGGCCCAACTATTTCTACGTGCGCGGCAATTCCAGCTGGACGGTCCAGTTGCCCCACTCGTTCTCGCTCCTGACGCGGCTCGACGGGCAATTTGCGCTTGAGCCCATCATCGGCAACGAGCAGTTCGGGGTGGCCGGTGCGGACGGCGTCAGGGGCTACCTCGAGGCGGAGCTTCTCGGCGATCAGGCGATCAAGGCGACGCTTCA